>JAAUOQ010000123.1 GCA_012034795.1 Leptolyngbyaceae cyanobacterium CRU_2_3 | reverse complement strand
TAGAGTGCCCAACTTAATGCTGGCAACTAAAAACGAGGGTTGCGCTCGTTGCGGGACTTAACCCAACATCTCACGACACGAGCTGACGACAGCCATGCACCACCTGTGTTCGCGCTCCCGAAGGCACCCTTCCCTTTCAAGAAGGTTCGCGACATGTCAAATCCTGGTAAGGTTCTTCGCGTTGCATCGAATTAAACCACATACTCCACCGCTTGTGCGGGCCCCCGTCAATTCCTTTGAGTTTCACTCTTGCGAGCGTACTCCCCAGGCGGGATACTTAACGCGTTAGCTACGACACTGACCGGGTCGATACGGTCAACGCCTAGTATCCATCGTTTACGGCTAGGACTACAGGGGTATCTAATCCCTTTCGCTCCCCTAGCTTTCGTCCCTCAGTGTCAGTGCAGACCCAGCAAGGCGCTTTCGCCACCGGTGTTCTTCCCAATATCTACGCATTTCACCGCTACACTGGGAATTCCCCTTGCCCCTATCGCACTCTAGATGCTCAGTTTCATTTGCCGGTACGGGGTTAAGCCCCGCGCTTTGACAACTGACTTGAACTTCCACCTACGGACGCTTTACGCCCAATAATTCCGGATAACGCTTGCATCCTCCGTATTACCGCGGCTGCTGGCACGGAGTTAGCCGATGCTGATTCGACAGGTACCGTCACTGTCTTCTTCCCTGTCAAAAGGGGTTTACAATCCACAAACCTTCTTCCCCCACGCGGTCTTGCTCCGTCAGGCTTTCGCCCATTGCGGAAAATTCCCCACTGCTGCCTCCCGTAGGAGTCTGGGCCGTGTCTCAGTCCCAGTGTGGCTGGTCATCCTCTCAGACCAGCTACTGATCGTCGCCTTGGTGAGCCTTTACCTCCCCAACTAGCTAATCAGACGCGAGCTCATCCTCAGGCTATTAATATTTCACCTTCCGGCACATCCGGTTTTAGCAGTCGTTTCCAACTGTTGTCCCGGTCCTAAGGGCAGATTCTCACGCGTTACTCACCCGTCCGCCACTAACTCCCGAAAGAGTCCGTTCGACTTGCATGTGTTAAGCAGACCGCCAGCGTTCATCCTGAGCCAGGATCAAACTCTCCATTTTGTTGAGTTCTCTTTAGCTCTCTATCCAAAATAGTGAAGACCTTACTAGTCCCTTCAGACTATCTCCCTCTTCACTATCTCGTTATCCTTAATCCTCGCTAACTAAGCATCTCTACTTAATTAACCTATTGATTTCTCAGGTTACTAGTGCTACTGTTACTTCTAAACTATAAAGTTTTCTAGGTTCGAGACGGCGCTCTCTGCCTCACTCTCGCTTGGCTTCCCTCCACCGCTTTATCAATATACCCACCTATCCCACCATCTGTCAACCCTAATTCAAAGGAAATTTTTCGGGTAGGGTTAGAAAGGTTCGTAATCTTACCAGGCTCAGCGTTTGTCCTAAATTGATAGGTAAGATTGAAACGCCTGCAATCCGAGATTGAACCCACCCCTCACCCCAGTACCACTCGTGATAGCCATCTATACCTTTGCTCATAAGTATCCGCAATCCATTTAACTCTGCCATTTCTACCTGATGCAGAATTGGGATTGGACCCATCCAACTGGTAAAGGTTGTACTTTTTTGGAGACATTCCTCTAGTCCGACAGAGAAGGTTTGAGGATAGAGCCATTGACGGAACTGAGCAGGTTGCAACAAGCTATGACGAATTCTTTGTTCTGAAGCATCGACTTCAATTCGAAGGTTGCTTTGTTGAAAGGTACCAAGCATGATGAGTTGGAATTTTAGGTTAAAGGGCTGAGAACTAACTGATTGACTCAATCGACTGTGCTGCTTTGGCAGCCTTCGGTTCTGAGGTTCACAGTATTCAAGGTTTATGATTTCTTAATTGGTTAGGTTCTGTATTACAGGTTAGCAAGGAGAATGAATGGTTAGCTGGATTACGGTAACAGTCAAGCTTTTTGCGGCATATCAGGAAGCGTATGGGGTCTCAGAGTTGCTGTTGAAACTTCCAACCGGAGCAACGGTGGAGCAAGTGCTCGATCGCCTGCTTAACGAGCGTCCTCAATTAGAACGGTGGCGTAATTTGACTCAGTTTGGCGTGAATCTTCAGTTTGTAGAAGCTGAAACAGTTTTGCAGGAAGGAGATGAGGTAGTTTTAATTCCACCCGTTAGTGGAGGTTAGGAGTGATAGTCCTTATGTATTTTGGCAAAACTATGTATTTTGGCAAAACTGGACTAGCCAGTCTTTAATACGATGGGTAGCATGACAATCGTCCTCGTTATAGCGAAGGATAGCCTCTAAATTAGAGCGATCGCCGGTTGATAGCCATTGGTCATACCAGCAGATGGACTGAGCACCGTTAGCTTCTGGATCGCGCCAGTTAAAGCCAAGCCACCGAGCAATGGGTTTAAGGGCATAACTTTCGACTGGCAAAATGGCAACCCGTGTCACCCGTTCGTGGAGATCAACAAAGCGGCTGATTAACGGCTCAACTTGGTGGCGAGGTGTGCCGTAGAATTCGCCAAGTCGTTTGACCGTTTGAACTTCGTAGGGACAAAAATGGAAGATTGGTGCATTGGGATAACGCCCAACCAAATCAAGGAATTGTTCCCAAACTAAGCCTTCATCGTCTTGATGCTCTGCTAATAGTGGATAGAAAGTTTTTGTCTGAGAAAGGCGATCAACCACCAATACTCCATGCAGATAAATGAGGTTCTGCTCTGGTGCGGCTTCAATATCGAAGTAAAGCTCAATATTTGCCGTGGGAAGTTCGATTTCAGAGAGCAGCGGCAGGGTCACTACGCTGAGACTATCAACGTGAGCTAGGGCCTGGTTCTGAAGCTTAGATTGCGCCTGTTTGACTAGGCGTTGAGCAACTTGGGGCCCAAATCCAGGCAAGGATTCTAGTTGTTTAGGATTGGCGATCGCAATGGCTTCTAGCGTCGTTAATTGCAGAGCTTTTAGATGGATATAACGACTAGGCGTGACCCCTGGCAACAAAGAAAGGTGGGTATTACTTTGAGCTAAGTCATAGCAGTGGTTAAACCAGTGGCATAGGTCACAGCGACTATGGGAAATAAAGACTTCTGGCTCTTGTTGCTGCAACAACATCACCATGCAGTTTTGGAGAGTCTCCTCCATACGCGGTAAGACATCGACCAAATTCACGGCATAGACTCGCCGCTGACGCAACATTAAATAACTTGTTTCTGACCACATGCCCTGAACCACAGCCAGCACATAGGCATGAAACACAGCGGATATTTGATAATCTAACTTGGGGCGTTTGCCTAAACGAATGTCCAGTGGAACATATATCCAATCTCCAAACAGAGAGTATCCAGGCTGCTTAATCAGCAGATTGGGGCAGCTAACCAGCGTAATTCCGTTTTCTAGCGTTACCTGTAAAACACCGTTGGCAATTCGATCGATCCCTTGCTGCATTAAAGCTAAGGTTGCATTTGCTCCTTCTGTCCAGTCCCGTTTAGGATAGCTAGGTTCTTGATAGGGAGACTCAGCGAGAATCTCTCGCTGGTACGCCATGCTATCTTGACGTAGCTTGAGCAGATAATCAGCGGGGCGATCGCGTTGTGTTGAATCGCCATAGATATCCAAGAAAGCCCGTCGCGGACAACGTTGGTAGGTGAACAGTAACTCATCCGTTAACCAGATACCCTCAGAATTGGCTGCTGATAAGCTCGCAGACGACAGCACTGTCGGCAGGGGCTGAGCATTCACCAAAATCAAGGAGGCGGGTAGGTTTCCCTCAGCCTCCGTTGTGTTGGGGCGGTAGGGATTAACCGACAAGAACCTCCATAGGGGCAAAGGGCGACAAATGAAAGATTAGAGGATTGCTAGATGGTGAGGGAATGACCGCCTGTTTCGACAACTGCCTGGACTGACTTGCACTTCGTTTCCACATTGTCATACTGCACCAATTACTTTAAAGCAGGTTAAATATTTTGCAGCTTTGTGCTTTACCTATGACTTTAGCTTGAATTTTTAAATTTTGCTTATTGCTTTCAGTGAAAGGGTAGGGGAATGAGTGAAATGCCAAATTATAGAGACTGGCAGTCAGGCTGAATCAAGGTGGACATAGATGCCCACCCCTTCTAGAGAGAAGATTTTGACTAAGAGGAGGGGGTATCCTCTCCAGTTTGAGTAACAGCATTAGAGCCTGGCAAATAAGCAACAATTAGTTCAACTATTTTTTCTTTTTTATCAAGCTTTAGGAGGCAATCACCGCCTCCGGTTCTACTTTGCATGGGAATTTTCTCTAGGAGTAAGCGCGCCATGCGATCGCTATCTGTCAACACTTTTACTTCCATATCGGGGGTAGCCAGTGCTATGCCTGCCAGTTTATCCATCTTGTTAGCAAACTGGATCACTTGCACGCCAATTTCACCCCGCTTGAGCGCCTTAATAGCATTAACAGGCATTCGTTTAGCATTGCCTTGGGCAGAGACGAGCAACAGATCATCAGCAGCAGTCAGTGCTACACAACCAATTACCTCCTCTTGCTTTGACAACCGCAAAGCAGGTTGGCCTTGAGCAGCCCGACCCATCACAGGTATCTGCTCGTCATTAATTTCAAATCGCAGAACTCGTCCACCTGAAGTTGCGAGTAGCAACTGTTCTTTGGCTGCTGCCAACGTCACATAGCACAGTTCATCATCCTCTTTTAGCTTCAAGGCCGTCAGACCCCTACCCGTTAAGTTACTAAATTCAGAAAGTGGCATCCGCTTCAACCGGCCTTGGCGCGTCAGCATCAGCAAATCTAACGTTTCCAGATCACCTGGAAAAAGCACGAACTGAGTGACGATTGTATCGGAGTTATCTTGAGCCGTAGAAGGTAATAAGGTAAACAGTGGCGTACCTTTAGACTGTCGAGTCGTCATTGGGATATCGCTGAGCTTCACCGTGTAAGCTTTGCCACTGCGTGTCAGCACCAATAATTCTTGCTCAGTCGTCGCCACTTCGACCAGCGTCGTAAAGTCTTCATTTTCCACTAAGGTTTGCGGAACCTGTAGCTCTTGCTTAGCTTGCTGACGTTGGAAAACTTTAGGAGCGAATCGACGAACATAACCGCGATGCGTGAACTCTAGAACTACATCTTGACTTTCGGCTCCTTCTTCAGCCGCAATTTCAGCTAACTGAGCCTGTTCTTTCTGCTGTTCTTCGGCTGTTAACAATCGTGTTCTGCGCGGATCAGCATATTTTCGCTTGAAGGCACGCAGGTCTTTCTTCAGCGATTTTAATAGCTCCTTGCGGCTATCTAAGAGCTTCTGCAATTCTCGCATTCGTTGGGTAAGACTGTCGTACTCAACCTGAAGATTTTGCCGCTCTAGACCGGTCAAGCGGCGCAAAGGCATGGCTAAGATGGCATCGGCTTGGCGATCGCTAAATCCAAATTGCTCCTGCATCCTCGCTTTGGCAGTGCTGCCATCCGGTGCATGACGAAGGATATCAATAATGCCGTCTAGATTTTCTAGCGATCGCAGCAATCCTTCCAGTACATGGGCCCGACCCTCAGCTTTTTGAAACTCATAGGTATATTGTCGGGTTAATGTCTCTTCCCGAAAATCGAGGAACTCTTGGAGCATTTGCCGCAGCGACAACTGACGTGGCTGTCCATTCACAATGGCCAACATAATCACGCCAAAGTTGGTCTGTAGTGGCGTTAATTTATAGAGGCGTTCTAGGATTAGCGCAGGCTGAGCTTCTCGCTTAAGTTCAATAACAACTCGCATACCCTCGCGATCGCTTTCATCCCGTAAATCAGCGATTCCTTCAATCCGCCCCTGGTTTACCAACTCAGCAATTTTCTCAATCCAAGCCGCCTTATTGACCTGGAAAGGTAGCTCTGAAACGATGATTGCCGTGCGACGATTTCGTCCTCGACCGACTTGGACTTCCTCCAGATTAGCCACACCTCTAACAGGTATGCTGCCTCGTCCAGTCCGGTAAGCATCGTGAAGACCGGATGAACTCATAATCTCGCCACCTGTGGGAAAATCGGGGGCTGGGATCAGTCGGAACAAATCTTCGTCAGATAGGTCGGGGTGGTCAATCAGGGCAACCAAGCCATCAATTAGCTCACCCAGGTTATGCGGCGGAATGTTCGTCGCCATGCCCACCGCGATTCCCGAACAGCCATTTAACAGCAGAAAGGGAAGTTGGGCAGGTAAAACGATCGGCTCTTGCTGAGAATTATCAAAATTGCCAATAAAGTCTACTGTTGCTTCGCCAATTTCAGTCAACAGACCTTCGTTGCCAACCGCAGCCAGACGAGTCTCGGTATATCGCATGGCAGCAGGCGGATCATCGTCCACTGAACCAAAGTTGCCGTGTCCTTCTAGCAACGGGTAGCGGCTGGAAAAGTCTTGTACCATCCGCACCAGGGCATCGTAAACAGCCTGGTCGCCATGAGGATGATATTTGCCGAGAACATCTCCAACCACACGGGCACATTTTCGGTAGGGGCGATCAGGCGTTAAACCCAGTTCATGCATAGCGTATAGGATACGCCGATGCACAGGTTTCAAGCCATCACGGCACATCAGGCAAGGCCCGTCCCACAATCACACTCATGGCATACTCAAGGTATGAGCGCTGCACTTCCGTATGCAAAGCAGTCGCGATGATTTGTCCTGAATTTAGGATGCTCAACTGTTCAGCCATACGGTTTGCTTCCTTCAAATTTATGAGTCATGGTCACGGGAAAAGTTTTAGTTTTTCGATTAGGGTTAGGTAGACTCTTGCGAATCGCGTTGCTATGCCGACTTTTCACCTTAATTTCACAGTAGTATCAAACTGCAATTACAAAGATCGTTCATGCTGAAAATAGGCTGAAAGTAGCTAAATGGGGAAACTGTTATGAAAACCGTTTTGATTGTGGAAGATGACTTAATTAATGCTCGCGTTTTTTCCAAAATTTTGACCAAGCGGGGTGGGTTAGAAGTTAAACACACAGAGAACGTGGACGAGGTTATGGAAATTGCCCAAGCACGAGCAGCAGACATCATTCTCATGGATGTTTCTCTTTCCCATAGCATGTACCAAGGCAAGCCTGTAGACGGCATCAAAATTACCCAAATGTTGAAGGCAGACCCCCAAACGGCTGATTTACCGATCATTTTGGTCACGGCTCATGCAATGGAGGGCGATCGCGAACACTTCCTTCGGCAGAGCGGCGCAGATGATTACATTTCCAAGCCTGTAGTGGATCATCAGCAGTTTGTGGATCAAATTGTGGCCTTACTTCCCAAGGACTGAGTATATTTGTACTATTTTGCCAGAATTCTGGCAAGGTGTCGAAAAGAAAACACCCGATCGAATAGCGCCAAAAGCAACTATTCCATCAGGTGTTGACCCAACAAGGAGCATATCAAATCACAAGGGTCAAGAATCAAAAAAAGAGTCAAGAATTAGCGCGATCGCGTTCCACCCCCCGAAACTCTACACAAACGCAGTGTAATCTTGTCCTAAGAACATGGCTCTCTCTGCCTTGCGGCGGCGCGTCAGACCGGGTAATTCTTGTCCATCCCCTTTGTTCCAGCGCAAGAGTTGATCGGCTGCACCTTGATAATCCCCTTGGTTCAACAAACGCAGCAGCGTAGAACTAGCGAGTGCCCCTTCACCCACGTTGTACGTAAACGAAACCAGGGCTGAAAACTGATCGCTACTTAATGACACCTTCACATTGTCCTGAACAGCTTGCTCAAACCGCTGTAAGTCTTCACGTAAGTAAGTTTCAGCCTGAGCTTCAGTGATCCGCATCCCTGCTTTAATCCCCTTAGTTGTGCCATAGCCAATCGTCCAGATACCTACCGGATCGAGGTAGGCATCCAACCGCAGCCCTTCAAATGACTTGATTAAACTCACACCTTTGGCACTCGTTTTGCCATCAGAACTGCCACTGCCACCCGTTGGTTTAGGCGGATTATTGGTGCTACCGCTATTGCCACCCTGAAGGCCGCCGCCGCTATTACTATTGCTAGTACCAAGATTAACAATACTTCCCGAACTGCCCTCTAGTTGCACCAAGTTAGACTGGGGCGGCCACATAGCCCTGCCGCCCATCAGGAGTCACCACTTGATACCAATCTGGAACGCTAGTATCGTTAGCAGATTGCACCTTGCGAAGGATTTTGAGATTGGTGCCAGAATTCAGTTCTGTAATCGGCGTGTTGTTGAGGGTAGACGGTTTAGATCTGAGATTTAGGGTAGAAGCCGTCACTTCTGCGGTTGGCTGCACTTCCTCTAAAGCAACGTTGATAGCCGAACTCCCCGTTCGCTCATAGTATTGGACATAAAAGTCAAAAGATCCCCCCGCATTTTCTGGCACGCTGAGAAGTTGTGTCCACGTACCATTGCTGGTGCCACGCCAATCCCCATTCAAGCTAGTGACCACTTACCTGTTTGCGATCGCGGAAGAAAAAGCGCGTCCCATCGTTGGAATCACTTTTAACCTGATAGAACTTGCCTTCCTTCAGCGATACTCGCGTCCAGGCTTGCATGGCATAGTTGTCATTTTGAACGCCTGTTCCAGGGCTACGTGTTCCATAATCAACATTTAAGCGAGCCAAGGTTTTACCACTCTTGCCGCGTGTACCCAAATCCTTCACGAGGTTCGGACTGCTGAAGTTGTAGCTATCGTACTTGTCTACATTGGCAGCAGTCCGATTAATGAAGCTGGCATTCCAACGGGTTTGGGCGATCGATCGCCCAAACAAGCCATTCACCAAGTTCCCCAAAAAGCCCTTCGATTGCATAGAATCGCTCTGGAGATACTGGTAGTTGTTATCAGAATTTGTTGGCTTATATGGAGTGTTTGATGGTTTTGTGCTCGTGGATATATCGACGATAGAAGTACCGATACTTCGGTTTTGGGTTGCCGCCCAAGAACTATATCCAGATGAACGAACTGACGCCGCATCCCCTTTGGGAATAGTGGACAAAGCCAGTTGATAAGAATCTGGACTACCTACTGGCGGTGAGATTTGGACAAAGTATGTCCCTCGCTTGAGATCTTCAACTTTCAGAGAAATGTTGCCTCGCTGCAATGCCCGCGAGCGCCCAATCACCTCTCCTGGGTCAATACGAGCATTATGATTACGGTCTTGAATTAGCTCCGCGTAAACGTTGGAGCTAGCCTCTTTGATCTGAAGCTTCAAGCTGCTTCTTTGCTTGAGTCGGACATTATATAGATGGTTGGAATTGGAGCTACTTAGTTCGTTTTTATAGCCTTCTCCCTGAGCGCTGAGAGCAATTGTCTCAGACTTTTTAAGGCTATTTGCAGCAGTTCTTAACATGGCTATCCCTGTAACAAATGACACCAAATACTGTTGCGCTGGTCAGTAAAAATCCGTGCTTGTTTGCTTAGACGCAAGGAAGTTGACAGAAGTGCCCATTAGATAAATCTTTTTGATGCAGGCTACTTTAAAAACCTGATCACTAATTTCACTAGAAACAAAGCCCCAGGGAATTTATGATAGAGATAAAGGCGAATCATCGCTGATTGCTCACGGCTGCCCCCAGCCGCGCTTGAGGCAACGGAAAAGTACCGCACTGTATGGTCAATACCATCAACATCTTGGGATTTCCCCATGCTTATGAGCTATCAGCTCCGACGGGTTCCTCCACGGTTTTAGTGTTTGTGCATGGCTGGCTGCTTAGTCGTCATTATTGGCAGCCATTGGTACAGCTTTTGCAATCTGAATATCAATGCTTGATTTATGATGCCAGAGGTTTTGGTGAGTCTCAACCAAAGATACAATTAGATCTAGCAGCAGCAAGGGTTGCCAGCCAGTCAGTTGTGGCAGACAATCAACCAGAAAAATCTCGCAACTATAGCCTGAAAGCTTACGCCGAGGACTTGGGTTGTTTGCTAGAAAAATTGTCGATTAATCACGCTTGGGCAGTGGGACATTCCTTAGGTGGAAGTGTCGCCCTCTGGGCAGCAGAACTTTATCCTGATCTAATTCGGGGAGTGATCTGTGTTAATGCTGGTGGCGGTATTTATCTCAAAGAAGAATTTGAACGTTTTCGTCAAGCAGGTCAAAAACTGGTTAAGTTTCGTCCACCCTGGCTAGGTTACATTCCCTTGTTAAACCTAGTATTTGCGCGGATGATGGTAGTACGTCCTCTCTCCCTAAAATGGGGTCGT
>JAAUOQ010000122.1 GCA_012034795.1 Leptolyngbyaceae cyanobacterium CRU_2_3 | reverse complement strand
GCGAAGATACTACCATTGCGCCTAATGCTCCTTCATCATCGTACTGGAACTTAGTAGACAAGAACTTGCTCAGTTCTGGATTAGCTTCGAGATCATGGGAAAATCTTCTCTGGCAAGTTCAGATCAAACGCTCCCCGATTGAGCCGCTGGGTACGGATGCTCTGTCCAAGGTTATACAGAGTGTCCAGCATTTCAAAGACAGGCTCAAACTCCTGGAGCTGATCCAACGGGGGCAGCGGATACACTGGCGTTACCTCCATATCAGAAGATTTGTGCCGCTGTAGGATAGCTTGTGCCTGCTGATAGTCGAGCCGATGATCCACCTGAATAACGGTTGGCTGTAGCTCAAACTCAATCACTTGCCCTTCGGCATCCAGAGTGATCAGTACAGAAACTGCCAACCGATCCTGACCCGCAATTAAAGCGCAGCAGCGATGGACATTTTCTGGCAACATCGGAATGGCCACATCGCCGAGATAGATGGAGTTACCCCGCTTACGGGCTTCTAAATCTAACGGCGAGTTAGCCTCAATGTAGGAAGACACATCAGCAATGTGAACACCAATTTGCCAAAGTCCGCCATTGAGTTTTTTCAGCGTAATAGCGTCATCAATGGCGGGTCCTGTGGGTGTAGGGGGTCCATCAATCGTCAAAGTGGGCAGCTTCCGCAAATCCAACCGATTCTTGAGGTCACCCTTCCGCAGTTTGGGGGGCAAAGTCTTGGATACAGCCAGAATTTCATCGGAGAACAGGCGAGGCAAATCATATTTGCAGCAGACAATGTCAAACTCGGATGCTGCTTCAGCATCACTGCCCAAAATTTGTGCTACTTTGCCCAGTGGGGGGTGAGAACCTAACGGGTAACGGAGAATTTCAACGTGAACCAACTGATCCACAGCTTCTGGCAAGCTAATGCTAGGATTGGGCAACAGTTCCACCTCAAAGAGCAAGCGATCGTCTAAGGGGGTAGCCCGGTAAGCGTGGTCTGTTTGCTTGACCCGCGCCAAAACTGACGAATTCGCCCGATCGAGAATCAGCCGGACTTCTCCTTCAGGACTGCGCCTCCTGGTTCCTTCTTTAGTGACTCTGACAAGAACGCGATCGCCATTCCAAGCACTGTGTAAATGGCTTTCACGAATGTAAACATCTTCTGAGTCTTCCACGTCCTGAATGGCAAAGCAAAAGCCTTTGCTAGAGCAACGTAGCTTACCTTCTACAACATCTTCTTCTAGGACGCGGCGGTATTTTCCCCGTTCTTTGACTAAAATACCGGTTCGCTCCAGCGCATCCAAGGCAATTTGCAGTTTCCGCAGGCTTAGATCATCTCGACAATTGAGCTTTTTTTCTAGCGCCTTGGGGGCAACCAACTTATCATCTGCAAAGTTTGCCAGTAGCGTTGCAATCGAGAATTCCATGTAGCGATTGATCCTTTTGATTGGCTTAACTCCTTGCCCCTTACCGTCAGATTCTGAGTCATTCGTTGTAGAAGACGCATGTTTTCCAATTCATTCTTGAGCCAGGCTGAATTTTGAGTTGACTTTGCTCAGAAGGAACTTTTGAAAACCATTCCCAGTCCGCAATCCGGTGTGTCCAGCGATCGCTCTCACGAGCGACAAAGCTGAAAAGCGTAACCCACCAAGCCGGATGCCATGCCCAAGCTGCTTTGAAAAACTCAAGATATCCGACCGTTTCTCCTCAACACTTGCAGAGGTTTTGTCCTAATAAAAGGCAGAAACCGATTCTGAAGCTTCTGCACCGATCTCGATATTCACTGCTTCTGCAATCTCCTGTTTGTCAGGGCTGGGAACTTTAATAAAGTGATCCCAGCCGTTACAAAACTCAGGTTATAGCCAAAGCGCAGCATCTGTGAACACTGAGTTGAATAGACGATGCTAAGAGAAAGTGCAAGGGGTCTGCCTATTTTCGCACTTTATATCCTATTCTATTCGCTCTTTCTATGAAAATATGTTTTTGAGTTGGAATATTTGTTGCCCTGTCGCATTTATCGTTGCCCTGTGACAATGTAAGCGACTCGCTTACCAATATTTGTTGCATGATCGGCCATGCGTTCTAAATGACGAATCACCAAAACCAGTAGAACAATCGGTTCAATGGAGCCTTGAACATCCGTTTGGCAAGCTAATAGGTTGTAAAGGGTTTCATAGTCTGAATCAACTGCATCATCTTTCTGCTTAATATCCAGTCCTGACTCAGCATCTAGATCAGACAGAGAGGCTAAACCCATCGCTAGCATTGCCCGACAGCGATCGAGCATGACCTGAACCTGATCCATACAGGCGTCAGTCGGATAAGGAAAGAGTTTAATCGCAATCTCGCCCAAATCTTCGGCATAGTCTCCAATCCGCTCTAGGTCACGAATGAGTTGCATGAGCGCACTCAGCAGACGTAAATCTTGTGTCATAGGCGTTTGCATCGAAATTAAACTGACGCAGTCAACTTCAATCTGTCGATAAAGTTGATCAATATGTTTGTCTTGCACAGCAATTTGCTGTGCAGCTTCCAAATCGCGATCGAACAGAGCTTTGCGAGCTAGCCAACAGGAGTTTTCCACCAAAGCCCCCATCCGTAGAACGTCTCTTTGTACTCGTCTAAGCTGACGTTCAAACTGGATTCGGGTAGGTCTAGAACCTTCCAATGGGAGACTCTCCAATAGCTTTAACAGATAGGTTTAGCGAGGCAGGATGTCAAAAGGGCAACAAGCCGTCTAGAAAATCCAAAAATTGAGCCAATTGAGTCTGGAAACCCAATCGCCCATGCATTGATGAGCTAATAAGCTAGCTTAAATAGCTGTGCTATGCAAGCAATCGCCATCACAATCAGTGCAGATATCTTTGTAACAGATCCCTGTTCCAGGGCGCGACATTTTCTGTTACATCTTCTGTTACATCATGTGACAAAGCATTCCACGGTGTCCAGATTTAGCCGAAATTAAGAACGTTGGTGCGCGATCGCCCTAAATTTAAGGACGATCGATCTTCATTACCCGAAATCTATGACATCAGGAGTTTTCTAAACTATGTCTGATACCCAAGTCTATGTTGCTTTAGTGGTTGCGTTGGTTCCAGCCGTGCTGGCTTTCCGACTTTCTACTGAGCTATACAAGTAGAGTTAAACCAGCGAGCTAAAAAGCTAGTTTTTGCGTGTTAGCATCAGCCAGCTAGAGTTTTTAAATAGGAAACAGGGAAGACAGCTATGCTAGGCTCCCTGTTTTTTTGGGTTTTGTGAGCCTCAGTCGATCGCCAACAGGAGGATTTTAGGGACGATGTGCTCTAAATTCATCTTTGAATTTCTGTTTTTTGGCAGAACTTTCGCTCAACTGAGCCTAATTTGGATGACTTCCCATCAATTTCAGGGCAACATAAGAAAAGATGTTAGAACTGCACAAGAAGCTTCTATACTTTTCCGGTAAGCTTCTTTCAGAAATCGATTTATCGTGTAATCTTTTGTCTGGTTGTGTACGCTAGCGGGTGCTCTTCGCAGCAGCAAGCTCAGCTGTCAGCCAGGGGAAATTCAGGGCAAATACCGTCACATAGGGCAAATATTGTCGAATTGGAGGAATTCCCAGGTTTGGGAATGCCCATTTTCAGATCAGGATCGGATTATCATGAATGCACTTCCACGTTATAACTATCCTCCACTTCCCCCCGATCCTACTCGTCGTCAGATGGTGCGCCGCCGTCCACGCCGAAATCCTCACCAGGCTGTTGCAGCAGAAACCAGCTTTAAGCTAGGGGTCAATTGTGTTTTAGCGATCGCCGCACTCACTGCATTGATCAAGCTTGTGCCTTATAACCTGGCTCAACAAACCAAGTTCAAAGAAATTCGCGCAGAAGTCTCAGAACTTGAGGTGCGAGTCAGTTGGCTGCGAGCAGATCTCAATCGCCAATTTGATCCCCAACAAGCGATGAGCATCATGCAAGAAGCTAGCATTCGCGTTGATCCCAGACAACGGCAAGTTGTCTGGTTACCTCCTGGTAGCTCCACCGCGCAGGTGTCCCCTGGTATACCGTCAACCAATCCACAGGGCATACAGCCAGATCATCACACGGTGGCAGACCCCGATGAAACCAGTACCAATCAGCGCTTTTATTCCGCTGACCCAGCTTTCTATCCTCCAGCAAGTTTAGAAACAAGACCCTGAGACTAGTATAAATGTTCTTCCTAAAAAAATCTAGTGAAACTTGGGTGAACGAGATCCAGCTTCTTTAAAAAACTGGATCTGGCAATTGCAGAGGATTGCATACCCAGTGCAGAGAAGACCAGCCAGTTCTAGTATCGAATTCGGGGATCAATGTAAGCGTTGAGAATATCGATCGCAATGCTAGCGATCGCCACAATAACTGATAAAAACACCATGACTCCCTGCACGACTGGATAATCGCGTTTGAGGATAGCATCATAAAAATCGGCTGCCCAAACCCGGCCAAGAAAACGTGACTTCTGTGAGAACTACGCCAGCTAATAGCGCAGCAAAGGTTAGCCCCAAATAGTAATCACTGGAATCATGGCATTTTTGAGCGCATGAGATATGACGATTTGTCGCTCTGGAATGCCTCTGGCACGAGCCGCTTCTACATAATCTGCCTTCAGAGTTTGCTTGAGGTTGACCCGTACCATGCGCTCAAAAATGCCGCTGATTAAAACCCCTTGGGTGAGACTGGGCAAAGCCAGATAGTAGAGGCTGATCCCCAACGCTTGGGGATCGCCATTCAGTAAGCTATCTACTACATAAAGCCCTGTGACGGCTGGCGGTGGCGACAAAGATAGCGGAAAGCGGGTTCCTAGCGGAAACCAGCCCAACTGCACTGATAAAATTAGCTGCAAAATCATCCCGAACCAATACATTGGCACAGCATAGGTGAAGATGCCGAACAGTCTGCCACCCACATCAAAGCCCGTGTTAGGTTTTGAGGCAGCCAATGCTCCTACTCCCACACCCAAAATAACTGCGATCGCCATGCTAAACACCGTTAGCTCT
Organism: Leptolyngbyaceae cyanobacterium CRU_2_3; assembly: GCA_012034795.1. Classification (GTDB taxonomy): domain Bacteria; phylum Cyanobacteriota; class Cyanobacteriia; order Elainellales; family Elainellaceae; genus Drouetiella. The sequence goes on along the minus strand of JAAUOQ010000122.1, from coordinate 5,196 downwards.
ACAGTTGCTGGAAAGTGTGCCTGGATGATTTGCCAAACCGTTTCGCCCTGAGTGGCGATCGAGGTTCCCAAATCTAGCCGCAGCAGATTGCCAATATAGTGGGCATATTGCAACCACAATGGCACATCCAGCCCTAATGTATGCCGTAGATCTTGCTTAGCGCTCTCCGGTGCGCGTGGGCCAAGCAATACATCAATGGGGTCACCCGGAGTTGCTCGCATGAGCAGGAAAATCAGGGTGGTGATTGTCCAAATCATCAGCGGGGCCAGCAGCAGACGGGAGAAGACGTAGTAGCGGAGAGCAGAAGAACGGGACATGCAGAAGAGGGAAGAGGAAAGAGGGAAAAGGGAAAAGAGAAGAGCACAGTTCTATTTTGTGATGGGTGAGAACAAGAACTGCTGGCTCGGCTGAATGGCAACGTTTTGAACCTTACTCTGGGCAAAAACATAGTCTTTGTTTTGCCACAAGGGAATGTATGGCACATCTTCGCCTAGCAATTCTTGGAGCTGGGTAAAGTCAGTATCACGGGTCTTAGGATTTTGTTCACTTCGCTGTTTTTTGAGTAGATCGTTGGCGCGATCGCTATAGTAAAATGAGCCGCCTGCCTGACTCTGCCCCGATTCGCAGCCCGTCGCTACCGAGCCTGTCTCGCAACTTAAAAAGGGATCGATAAAAGTTTCAGCATCGTAGTAATCGGGATACCAATCGAGGATGACTGCTGCATAAGTACCTTTGTCCAGGTTATCGAACAAGGTGCCAGTTTCCACACTATTAAGTTGGACAGACACCCATCCAGGGAGCTTTTCTTCGATCGCTGCCTTAATGGTGCTGGCCACCAGCCCGCGCGTCGTAGAACCAGAAGAGTACCAAATTTCTAAAGACAGCGGCTTAGACTGAGAAAATCCTGCTTCTGTTAAAAGCTGTTGGGCTTTGGCGTAGTTGCCGTCGCCATACTTATCTTTAAAGATGGGCTTGTAGATGGGAAAGGTGGTGGGCAGCAGACTATAGAGAGGCTCAGCTTGTCCCTGAAAAACCCGCTGATTCAGTAGATTACGGTCAATCAGAGCGGCGATCGCTTGCCGCACTTTCACATTATTCAGCGGTTCGCTTTTGGCATTGAGTACGAGATAGTTGACGGTGTTGGTTCCTGATTGAATCACCTGCCAGCCGTTTTGCTGCGCACCCTGCTCCAGCGTCCGAATTTGGTCAGGATCTAGCGTCTGGTAGGCCACATCCAATCCCCCCGTTCGGAAGGCATTAAATAAGTTGGCAGGGCTGGTAACTAACTGGATATCAACCCCTTTGTTGGCTGGTTTTTCGCCCCAGTAGCCTTCATAGGCATCCAGACGAATCGAATCAGTGCCGAACTTGGATAACTTGTAAGGGCCGGTGCCAATAAACTCCTTGGGCTTAAATTTGCCTGCGCCAATTTCATAAACTTTGGGTTGAACGGGCGTCATGCCCGAAAAAGCCAATAGGGCCGGGAACGCAGCAAAGGGTTGCTTGAGCGTAATGGTTAGCTCGGAGGGCTGTTAGCGGCTACAGCCGCAACTTTGTCGGACAGTAAAAAAGCAGGACGTCCGCCGTTTTGCATGAATCGCTGCATAGAAAACGCCATTGCTTCAGCATTAAACGGAGAACCATCATGAAACGTCACACCTGTCCGCAGAGGAATCTTATAGGTTAAGCCATCAGCACTAATGTTGGGCAGGGCAGTAGCCAGTTGGGGTTCTAGCTCTGTGGTGCCGGGTTTGTAGGTATAGAGGCGATCGCCCAAGTTGGAGAGCAAAATTCCTGAAAACAATTCGTAGGCATCTGCCGGATCGACGGTTTCTGCTTTTAAAGTAGTGCCTAGGGTGACTCGCCCATTATTGACTCCTGGACTGTTCGCAAGGGTTGCTGGTTTGGGAGCGCCACAACTTACTGCCACCAACCAGCAGAGACTCAACAGCCCGACAAATCGCCAAAACGATCGCCGCCCAACTCGCCGCCCACTCCAAAAAATAACCCTATTCATGTTCAGATACCTGTGTCTTAAATCGAATAAAACAGCGGAAACGCTTTTGTGTCTTTAGGGCGGACATAAACCCGTTGCTGGGGCTGAATTTTCAGCAGGTCATAGCGATCGCGGGTGAGATGCGCTGTGACTACCTGACCATCATCCATAGCCAGTTCTGCCTGAATCTCCCAACCCAGATGGATAATGCGATTGACCCGTGCTGGCACAGTTGAGTCAGAGGCTTCAATTTCAATCACCACATCCTGTGGGCGCACAAATACTTCAGGATATGGCGACTCAAAACCGTTGCCTGAAAAAATCTTGGAACTGCTGGGTAAGACGTTGACGGGGCCAATAAAGCCCATGACAAAAGCGCTAGCAGGATGGTCGTAGATTTCGGCAGGTGTGCCGATCTGCTCAACTTTGCCCTGGTTCATGACAACAATTTCATCTGAGACTTCCATCGCCTCTTCTTGGTCATGGGTGACAAACACGGTGGTGACATGCACTTCATCGTGCAACCGCCGCAGCCACACTCGCAAATCTTTGCGGACTTTGGCATCTAAGGCTCCAAAGGGTTCATCCAGCAATAGCACTTTGGGTTCTACTGCTAAGGCTCTGGCCAGAGCAACTCGCTGCCGTTGACCGCCAGAAAGCTGAGAGGGGTAGCGATCGCCCAATCCAGCTAACTGCACCAGTTCCAGCAGTTCTTCTACCCGTGCTTTAATTTTCCCTTGGGGTGCTTTGTGAATCTCTAGCCCAAAAGCAATATTTTTCCGCACAGTCAGATGCTTAAACAAGGCATAGTGCTGAAACACAAAACCAATGTTGCGTTCCTGCACAGTCTCATGGGTGGCATCCCGACCCGTTAACAAAATTCTGCCAGAGTCAGGCATTTCTAATCCTGAAATTAGCCTGAGCAGCGTAGACTTACCTGAGCCAGAAGGGCCCAGTAGCGCCACCAGAGATCCTGTCTTAATCTCTAAGCTGACCTGGTCAACCGCCTGGAAATCGTCAAACCGCTTGGATACATGCTCAACAATAATGCCCACAATAGATGACCTCTTTTAAGGGTGAGGAGGAAGGGAGTCAAAGCAGTAGCACTCTAAATTCTGAATTTTAAGGGGTTTTCAAATGGGTAAACCCCCTACCTCCTTGTAGAGACTTGGCAATACTATGCCCTTGCTCTGTGCCCTTACGACTCCGTTGCTCTCCCATGTTGGATTCAATTTCAGGCATTACTGACTTTAGGTCTATTTGGGGGTGAATGCTAGTCTCTATCTGCAAAATAGATTGATTCACAAAATAGATTGATTCACAAAACAGATTCTGAGACGAATAATGCCAATCCCCAGTTAGCTGATGAGGATACTGTAGTTTTATATCACAGCAAGTTGCTGTTTGAGATGCCAGTTTCTCTCTTCTTTTCCCTTTTCCCTCCCCTCCCCCCGTGTATAGCCGTCCTAAATCAGTCATGAGAAAACCCCAGAGAGGGTTTGGGGACTGCGTCCCCAAGGAGGGCAACTGCCCCTCCACCCCCTACTCACAAATCATTTGGGATTGCTATATGATGCTTTTCATCTCACCCTCTGCAACCCGAATTAGCCAGCTATGCCAGATCTCCATATTTCTTGGGCAGACTACCATCAAAAAATTGAGCAGTTAGCAATTAAAGTTTACGAATCTCAGTGGGAATTCAACCAAATCATTTGTCTTGCTAGAGGTGGCTTGCGCGTAGGAGACATTCTCTCCCGCATTTTTGACCAGCCCTTAGCCATTTTGGCAACCGCTTCTTACCGAGGTACAGGGGGCAAGACTCGCGGCAATATTGTGTTTTCCCGCGATCTAACGATGACGACCCCTAGCTTGGGCAGCCATATTTTGCTGGTAGATGATTTGGTCGATTCGGGGGTTAGCTTGCAAAAACGCTGACCTGGCTCGATCGCTACTACGGCTTCTACATTGAGGAAATTCGGACAGGGGTGTTGTGGCATAAAGCCTGTTCGACTATTGCCCCCGACTATTATGTCGATTACTTACCCGATAATCCCTGGATTCATCAGCCCTTTGATACCTATGAAAGCATCAGCATCCATGAACTCGTTGAATCCCATAAGGTGCTCTCAACTAGCGCTTCTGCTAGCAAAGTAAGCAGTTGAACAGAACTACAGAACTACAGAACTATTCGTAAATCCAGGTTTTGGAGGGTGTGTCCCGAAGCGGTACATCCTCCAATAATTGAATGATTGATTGGATACGCGACTGAAACTGCATAAAATCTTCGTAATTCGGCGCGATCGATCGCTATGATCAGGCAGAAACCTGATTAAGTGATCTACGTAACTGTTGAGTAATGCACAGCCACCTCCAAACCGGTTACAGTTGCCCCCCCAAAAAGGTGGGACTCAACTACCTGTGCGCCGAGTTCGTCGTGCTGAACCGGCAGGTTTGTGGTTGGCATTGGTTGGAGCATCGCTGTCTGTTCACGTTCTGGTGGCTCTATGCGTGATGCCTTGGTTGGGGCAGATGTCTGCTCAAACTGACCCGCTAGACATCAACCCGATCGATCTTGTGGAACTTCCCAATCCACTTTCTAGTTCACTTGCTAATTTACCGTCATCTGGGGCTGGAGGGGCGAGTCCGATCGCGTCGGCTCCACCCGCAGATTCACAACCTTCTAGGGTCAGCCCAGCGTCTGGTGATCAAACACTCCCTAGTGTCTCCAGTGGTATTGGCATCGCGCCTGTCGTAAGCCCATCTGCTCCGCCATCTATCAGTACTCCCCAGCCAGCCCCTCCCCAGCCGCAGCCAATCCCTTCATCCATACCCGTTGCTCCGCAAGCGCCAGTGCCTATGCCCACACTGCCTGTGCCCTCAAGCCCTCAGCCGACTGCTTCAGCGACACCTCTGGTGGAAACTTTCTCGATCGATCGCCCACCGCCGGATGTCTCAGGAGTTTATGCTCCACCTCCGGTTTTACCTTCTCCTTCACCTACTGAAACGCTTTCTCCACCTGCTGTGCCAACCGATCCCTCTCAGCTTGCCCAAGTCGGCACGCTGCGTGAGGTAGAACCTGTCAGACTAACGGCAAGTTTACAGATTGTGAGCTTGCTGCCCGAAGCAGGCACACCTGAAACAGATGAGAGTCTCCAAGCCGCAGCAATCGCCCAACCCCAAAATACCGTGGAGGGAGTGAG
>JAAUOQ010000121.1 GCA_012034795.1 Leptolyngbyaceae cyanobacterium CRU_2_3 | reverse complement strand
GATTGCCCTCTTGCTGGTTGTGACTGGGCAGGTTGGTAATCTCAAGCGATTTTTACCGATCGCCATTGTCTTAGGTCTAGTGCTTAGTGTTGTCGCTACGCAAAACGCTGCAACCGTGCAGGAACGGATCGACAGCTTTGTCAGCCGTTGGAATGCTGCACCGCCCTACCTCTTCATTTTGGGGCAGTTCCAATGGGCCATGAAAGGGAACAGTATTTTAGGGCATGGCTTAGGGCGGGCTACCAATTCTGCCCGTGCCTTGGGCGAAACCGAACTCGTAGAAACCTACTATCCCAAAATGCTCTACGAGATTGGGCCATTTGGCACGATCGCTTTCCTAGTCTTAGTATCTGTTCTTACCTATACCACTTTCAAAGCCTATCGATCGGTACGCGATCGCAACCTGCGTGGCTATGGCTCTGCCCTGGCTTGGTTTGTCCTGTTCATCAGCTATAACACCTACTACTATCCGTTGGATGTAGATCCCGTAACAGTCTATTACTGGTTCTTTGCTGGAGTTGCCCTCAAATTGCCAGAACTCGATCGGCTGTCCCAGCTAGAAGCGTCCGAGAGCGAAAACCCTTCCCCCAAAGGCAAAAAGCACCGTAACCCCAAACGAATCAAACGACCCGGTTTTACCTGACCTGAGTGCTATAGCCTGTTTCATTTCCCTGTCTTTTTTATTTTCATTCTTTTATCTTTCATTTTTCATTACTTCATCTTTTATTCTTCTCTATGCCCTCTCCTCTAATTTCTCTGATTCTCCCTACCTACGGACGCGAAGACGTTTTGCGAGAGACGATCGCCAATATCCTGGAACAGGATTACTCCTCCTACGAAGTACTAGTCATTGATCAAACGCTGACCCATACGCCAGAAACACAGTCTTATCTGGATGCACGAGTGGCGCAGCAGCAGATCTGCCTGTTTCGGGTGACTTGGGCCAGCCTGCCCGGTGCGCGAAACTATGGAATTCGCCGAGCTAAAGGGGAAATTATTCTATTCCTGGATGATGATGTCCAGCTACCGCAGGGCTTTTTGGCGGCCCATGCGCGCAATTATCGAGAACCCCAGGTCGGGGCAGTTGCAGGCAGAGTTTTCGATCGCATGAAGCTAGCCGATGCGATTCCAGGACTGCAAATTGAGGATTTGCCCCCGGAAGCGATGGATCCGGGGATTGCCTGGTATCACGTTGATCTGGTTCACACCATCAAACCGCAGCAAGTGATTACGGCACGGGGCTGCAATATGTCTTTTCGACGAGAAATCTTCGAGCAGCATGGACTGTGGTTTGACGAGCGTTTTCAGGGCAGTGCTGTGCGAGAAGAGTCAGATTTTTGCCTGCGGATTCGTCGGACTGGTTTCAAGATTTGGTATGACCCAGAAGCGCATCTGGTGCATTTGGGTGAAGAAACAGGAGGCTGCCATGACATTAGTACGCGATCGCTTCAGTATCAAGTCACTTTCTACCACAACCATTTCTTGATGGCCCTAAAGAATCTGACGCCCTTCCAGATTATCCGACTGGCTGCCAAACTGTTTGACTGTCATGTGTTGGGACATCCGCCCTGTTATAAGAGTGGGTCTCCCATCAAAATCCTCACGCGCGGCATCTTCTACTGTGTCGGTTTCTTGAGTGCTGTGGGAACGCTAATTAAGTCACTCTGGACAGACGGACAGGTCTACAGCCACCGCGATCGGCTCTCTCCTCCCAACCCATCATGCCCAACCCCATCTCTTTAACCGCATCTGGTTTCTCGCCTGAAAACCTGCCTGAAAGCTTGTCTGTAAACCTACCAGGTAAGCCACTGCGAATTCTAGTGGTGAGCCATACCTACATCGTAGATCTCAACTGCGAAAAGCTCAAGGCTATGACCACTCTAGAACCCAATGTTGAGGTCATGGTGGTTGTCCCGCAACGCTGGCGACCGGGTGGCGTACAAAACCGCCTGGTTGAGACTCGTGGTTGGCAAGATGGCGCTTTTCGTGTTGTGCCTGTTTCCAACTTTGGCCAAAATAATCAGGGTTTGTTGTGTTTTGGTGCGGATCTGATCTCACTGCTGCGGCAGTTTCGTCCCCAAATTATTCAAGTGGAGCAAGGGGCAAAGTCGATTGCCTATGCGGAGCTAATTACCCTAAACCGTATGCTGGGGCTGGGCGCTAAAAATCTTTTCTTTACCTGGTGGAATTTGCCCTATCAATTGAAGTTTCCAGTCTCAGCTTTGGAAGCCTATAACTTCCGCCATACTCACGGCGTTTTGGTGGGCAACCAAGATGGAGCCGATGTTTTGCGCCAACGGGGCTACCAGGGCGCGATGCAAGTGATGCCGCAGTTAGGGGTGGATGAGCGGCTATTTTGCCCTCAGCCTCAGCCAGAATTGGTAAGAGAACTGGACATTCAGCCTGATGAATTTGTGGTGGGATTTGTAGGTCGTTTTGTGGCGGAGAAGGGCATACTAACGCTCTGTGAGGCTCTGGCAGAAATTCGCGATCGCCCCTGGAAGTGGCTATTGTTGGGTCGGGGACCCCTGAAGCAAACCTTGGCAGAGAAAGCGGCAGCAGCCGGAATTGGCGATCGCCTAATCTGGATTGAAAGTGTGCCTCATGCCGATGTGCCACGCTACATTAACCTGATGAATGTGCTGGTGCTACCCTCCGAAACCAGTGCAGAATTTGCCACCCTCACCTCTAAAGGCTGGAAAGAGCAGTTTGGACATGTGTTGATTGAAGCTATGGCCTGTCAGGTGCCGGTGATTGGTTCTGACTCCGGCGAAATTCCCTATGTGATTGGTGAGGCTGGGTTAGTCTTTCCCGAAGGCAATGCAGCGGCACTCCGAGCCAGCTTGCTGCAACTGATGCAGCAACCAGAGGTGGCAGTCAATTTGTCTAAATTGGCATACGAGCGGGCCATGACGTGTTACACGAATCGGGCTTTGGCGCAGCAGCAGTTGGATTTTTACAAACAGCTATTGGGTCAGGTTTAAACATGAATCGTCCCCTCCGCATTTTACAAATTGTCCCTTCCGTATCGCTGATTTATGGCGGCCCTAGCCAAATGGTGCTGGGATTTTCTCAAGGATTGGCGGCTCAAGGCGCGGCAGTGACAATTCTAACTACAGATGCCAACGGCGATGTGGATCAAGCGCCTTTAAAGGTGCCCTTGAACTGCGCGATCGCCCAAGATGGCTATCAGATCCGCTACTTTCGCTGCTCGCCCTTTCGTCGCTACAAGTTTTCTCTGGGTTTATTAAGCTGGTTGGCAAGGCACGCTCAGGAATTTGATCTGGCCCATATTCATGCTCTATTTTCTCCGGTGAGTTCCGGGGCAGCTACGATCGCTCGCACCCAAAAACTACCCTACATCTTACGGCCACTCGGCACGCTCGACCCAGCCGACTTGCAGAAGAAACGCCATCTGAAGCAGCTTTATGCCGCTTTGTTAGAGCGTGCTAACTTAGCTGGGGCAGCCGCTATGCATTTCACGAGCGATCAGGAAGCCAAAGTATCCGAGCGGTTTGGTGTGGTGACGCGAGATCTGGTTATGCCTTTGGGGGTGAATGTGAGGACACCAGTTGCGGCTGAGGCGATCGCTGCTGTTCGGCAAGAGTTTGGTATTCCTAGCGATCGTCCTATGCTGCTGTTCATGTCCCGCATTGACCCTAAAAAGGGACTCGATTTGCTCTTACCGGCTCTGGAGCAACTTCAAGCAGAAGACATCAATCCATTTCATCTGGTGCTGGCAGGCGCGAATCCGCAAGATCCCGTTTACGAGAAGCAAATTCGTGCCCAGGTGCAGGCTTCGTCGCTGGCGGATTGGACGACCTTTACGGGCTTTGTTTCAGGAGAGACTAAAACAGCCTTGCTCCAAGCGGCTGACCTGTTTGTATTGCCGTCTTACTATGAAAACTTTGGGATTGCGATCGCCGAAGCGATGGCCGCAGGGGTGCCTGTCGTTATTTCTGATCAGGTACATATCTGGAGAGACATTCAGCGATCGGACGCTGGGTGGGTTGTTCCCTGTACAGTAGCTGATTTAACCGACTCGCTGCGGGCTGCTTTGCAGAATTCTGGCGATCGCCACCAGCGAGGAGCCAATGCTCAAGCTTACGCTTTACAGAATTACAGTTGGCAGGGGATCGCTCAACAGATGCTGACTGCATATCAGGAAATTTTGACAAAGTAAATTTGATTTTTACTTTGTATTGATCATCCTATCTCTATAACTTGTCTGCAATCTCATTTCCATAGGCTAGACTCAGCATCAAGCTCCATTGCATTGAGGTTTGGCCTATGCGATTGCCCGCTTTTCCTAACTGGTTCAGATTTGCCAAGCTACCGCTACGATTTGTACTGATTGCGCCTTTTGTATTACAAGTTACGGTAGCCGTAGGACTAACAGGCTATTTATCGTTTCGGAACGGTCAGCAAACGGTTAATAATTTGTCTGGTCAGATCCGCAATCAGATTAGCGATCGCATTCAAGATAAGCTTAATACCTATTTCTCTGCGCCAAAACAACTGAATCAACTAAATCTTCAAGCAATTCAACTGAATTTACTGAAGTTAGACGACTTCGAGAGCACAGGGCAATTTTTTTTGGCAGCAAATGCAGCTTTTTGATATTGGTTATATCAACTTTGAGAATCAGAATCGCAGCTTTATTGGGATTGAGCGGCTAGACGATGGCACACTCTTAGTGAATGAAATCTTAGCGCGATCGACCATGTCATGTCTATATATGCGTTAGACGATCAGGGAAATCGCACTAAACTGAAAGGATCTGTTCCCAATGATAACACCGGTGAGCGGGAAGATTGGTATGCAGAAGCAGTAAAAACAGGTCGCCCTACCTGGAGTAAGATTTATCAATGGCAAGATAAAGAGGATATCCTATCTATCTCTTTTAGCTATCCGGTTTACGATCAGAAAAAACAGTTTTTAGGCGTAATTGGTATTGATTTGATCCTTTCTCAAATTAGTATCTTTTTAAGAAATCTCGAAGTTAGTCGATCGAGTGAAACTTTTGTGATGGAGCGCAACGGATTGCTGGTAGCAAACTCCAGTAACGAGCCATTATTTCGCAAAGTCAACAACCAGATAGAAAGACTAACGGCAAGTGAGAGCACTAATCTGCTGATTCGCTCCACCGCAGAATTTTTAGCAGAACGCTTTGGCGACCTACAGAAAATTTCGACTCGCCAGGAAGTGAGTTTTGCAATAGAAGGAAAACGCCAATTTGTCCAGGTTACTCCTTGGCGCGATCCGGACGGTTTAGATTGGCTAATTGTAGTTGTGATTCCTGAAGCTGATTTTATGGGTCAAATTAATACTAATAATTACACAACCATTTGGCTATGTTTAGGGGCATTAGCGATCGCATTCTCATCGGTTTCTTGACGGCAAATCGATCACAGAGCCAATTCTCAGATTGAATAGTGCAGCACGCAAAATGGCTGCGGGTCAATTGGGTCAAACAGTCGATATTCAGCGCTTGGATGAAGTGGGAGAATTGTCCAGTTCATTTAACCAGATGGCAACGCGAGTGCAAGAGTCTGCACAGCTTCTAGAACAGTCCAACCAACGTCTTGAGCAACAAGTGAGCCAACGCACCGCAGAACTTCAGCAAGAAATTGCCGATCGCATTGAAACCGAAATAGCTCTGCGGCAAGTAGAAGCCGAACTCAATGCCCAGCAAGCATTTTTGCGAAAAGTGATTGATGCCGTGCCCAGCGCTATTTTTGTCAAAGATAGAGACGATCGGTTTCTGGCGGTTAACCGGGCTGGATCTGCTATGTATGGTATTACCGTCCAAGAAACCTTGGGCAAACGAGATGTAGACTTTAATCCTCACCACGAGGAGGTAGAGGAATTTTTAGCGGACAATCGTCGGGTGATGGAGACGCGCCAGCCTCACATCAGCTTGTCCCAGGCAATGACCAATATTGAGGAAGAGGTAAAGTGGTACAAAACTGTGATCAGCCCCTTTGTGGATGACAACGACGAAGTTCAAGGGATTATTGGTTCTGCTACAGACATTACCGAACTGAAACGAGTAGAAGAAGCCCTACGATTCAGCGAAGCCCAAACTCGCGCTATCTTATCTGCCATTCCAGACATCATGTTTCGTGTCAGCGGTGAGGGCACGTATCTAGGCTACGTCAGCACGAATGACTTTATTGATCTCCTACCTGCCAGCTATGACCCAGTGGGCAAAAATATTACTGAAATGATGCCTGCTGATTTGACTGAGCGGCGGATGGACTGTATCAGACAGGCTCTAGCAACGGGAACAACCCAAGTCTATGAACAGCAAGTTCAAATCGGGGAGAGGTTGCAATATGAAGAGGTGCGGATGGTTGTGAGTGGCGAAAACGAAGTGCTGGTCATGGTTCGGGATATTACTGTTCGCAAACAGGCTGAACAGGAACTCCTGCACAAAAACCAAGAGCTGGCGGATACCCTGCAACAGTTGCAAATCACCCAACAAGGGCTAATTCAAGCTGAAAAATTAGCGGCGCTTGGGCAACTGGTGGCAGGGATTGCTCATGAGATCAATACACCACTGGGCACAATTCGTGCGGCTAGCAGCAACACGACCAAAGCTTAGAAGCCTCTCTCCAACAGCTACCCCAACTGCTAGAAATTCTTTCGAGGGAGCAGCAAACGGATTTCTTTAGCCTAGTGAAGCGGATGCTGCAAAGCGCTGCACAGATGACAGCGAGAGAAAAGCGACAATGGAAACGATCGCTGGCAGATCAACTGACGGTTCACGGTATTGACAATGCTCGCGTTGTGGCTGATACGTTGGTTGATGTTGGAATCTATGACCAGATTGATGACTTCTTACCTTTATTGAAAGATCCCCATGCTGATTTTATTTTACAACTTGCCTACAACCTGGCGCGATTACAAGGCAACAGCCAAAACATTGTGACCGCCGTTGAACGAGCCGCCAAAGTGGTTTTTGCGCTGAAAAACTATGCCCGCTACGACCATAGCGGTCAAAAAATGTTGGCGCAACTAACAGACGGTTTAGAAACTATTTTGACGCTCTACTACAATCAGATCAAACAAGGTATCGAAGTGATTCGCCACTACGATCCTGTTCCGCCCATCCTGTGTTATCCCGATGAATTGAATCAGGTTTGGACGAATTTAATTCACAATGCTATTCAAGCCATGAATGGACGAGGGCGACTCGAAATAGCTGTGCGGCAGTCAACTTTGCCTGAAGGTGCTTTTGCGATTGTCAGCATTGCCGACACGGGTTGCGGGATTCCGCCTGACATCATGCCCCGAATTTTTGAACCTTTCTTTACCACGAAACCCGCAGGCGAGGGCAACGGGCTAGGATTAGACATTAGCCGTGAAATTATCGATCGCCACGGGGGACATATTGACATTGAAAGCCAACCTGGACACACCCAGTTTCAAGTTTGGTTACCGATGTAGTCATTGAGCGATCGCCCCAGTCATTCATCTAGAGAGGAAAGGATTGATGTCTAATAAAGCCATCCTATTTGTGGATGACGAGAGCATGATTTTGGAAACGCTGAAGGAGCAGCTTAAGCGTTTATTTGGGCGTAAATATATTTACGAAGCTGCTAGCAATGCGGACGAAGCTTGGGAAGTTTTAGAAGACCTGCTGGCAGAAGAAGTAGAAGTGCTAATTTAGTCTCAGACTGGTTAATGCCTGGCATGAAAGGGGATGAGTTTTTAGTCAAGGTTCACCAAAAATATCCCCATATTGTCAAAGTGATGTTGACGGGGCAAGCAGATGAAGCAGCGATCGCCCGTGTCCACCAGGAAGCCAATCTCCATCGTTGCATCAGCAAACCTTGGGCAGAAAAAGAATTAGCCGATGCCATTATTTCCGGGCTTGAACAAGGGGGCTAAGCCCAAACATGGGAAACAGTCCAGATGAAACAGTTTTATGATGGGTGCTGGCACAATGTTTTGCCAGCTTTTTTGAAGGGTTAGCACTCTCTCAAGCTTTATTGATCTGGGTGTTACGGCAAACTTTCACAAGCATCAATTTCGTAATTCTTAGGCGAAATCATGGCATAAGAACATTTGTTCAAAAAGCTTGTAAAAATGCCATGCCTAACCTATTATGGGGTACCTAGTTTTAGTTTCGCTGCCGAAATCATGTCTGGTCAATACCTATCTGTGAAGGAAGCTTCTGAAATACTGAGTTGTTCAGAACAGTATGTTCGTAAACTGCTCCGATATGGTGAAATCGGTGGAGAAAGGATTAGCAGTCGTTGGATTGTCGCTTCGGAATCTGTCCATGAGTATCGCTGCAAGGGAGAGAATAATAGTGTAGTCGTTCCTGATCATGCGCGCAGGTCTTTGAGTAAACCCCCTCTAAAAGCCTTAAGTTTTTTTCTGGCTGTATGGGTTTGGACTTGGGATTGGAAAAGGAAGGGATCAAAGTACTTCTCACCTGTGAAGTCGATCTGGCAGCCCGAAAAACCATAGAAACGAATCGACCAGATATTGCACTAATCGGAGATATCCGAGATTACTCAGCCGCGACCATTCGGGAAAAAGCGGGCTTGAGTTCCCATGAAGAGATCGATGTCATTGTGGGGGGTCCACCGTGCCAAGCTTTTAGTAGTGCTGGTAAACGACAAGGATTCAATGACGATCGCGGTAATGTTTTTTTGACATTTATCGATTTGATCACTGAACTCAGACCTAAATTTGCAGTAGTTGAAAATGTTCGAGGATTGCTATCTGCACCTTTAAAGCATCGACCTCATGAGATGAGAGGGAAGAACTTCCCAGCCTTATCCCCGGATGAACAGAAGGGAGGAGCATTGCTTTTCATCATTCAGAGACTCAAAGAAGCAGGATATAGTATTTCCTTTAACTTGTACAATTCTGCTAATTTTGGGTCGCCGCAACAACGAGAAAGAGTCGTCATGGCTTGTAGTCGGGATGGTGAAAAGCTGCCTTATCTCACACCAACACACTCAGAAAAAGGTTTGTATGGATTACCGCAATGGCGGGCGTTGAGAGAGGTTCTAGAAGGGCTTCACCCCAATGAACATCATTATGTCAAGTTTCCTGAAAAACGGCTTCAATACTACCGGCTTTTGAAACCTGGACAATACTGGCGAGATTTACCGATAGAACTCCACCAAGAAGCGCTAGGAGCTTCTTATCATGCGGGAGGTGGAAAAACTGGTTTCTATAGGAGGCTAGCTTGGGATAAACCTGCTCCAACGTTAGTGACCCATCCGGCTATGCCTGCGACCGATTTAGCACATCCAGAGGAAGATAGACCCCTCAGTATTGAAGAATATAAGCGGATTCAAGAATTTCCAGATGATTGGATGATTACGGGAACTCTACTCGATCAATATCGGCAAGTCGGCAATGCTGTGCCCTGTTCCCTAGGAAGGGCGATCGCCAGGATGTTATTGAATCATCTAAAGGGCGAAACGCCAATTATCTACCCTGACTTTCCCTACTCGCGTTATCACAAGACTGATGATGTGAGTTGGACAGTTGAAACTTTAGGCGATCTCGAAGAATCCTCGGAAGCTCAGCTTTCTTTGAATTTAGTCTGATGGTCTAGACAAAAACTGCCAAGGATTATTGACCTCTACCGTTAGAGCATTTGGATTTCCTGTGAGAATCTCCTGAACAAACATAGCGAAGTTTTCTTCGGAGAAACGGGTTGTTCCATACTGATTATTGAAGTATGACCATCGGTATAACCCTGTCTTGGCATCAACCCTGCACCATTTTTCAATGGGTTGATTGATCCTCACTCTGGAAGACGAGCTATTTTCTGAATTGCTACGGTTCTTCACTTGCAAGAGTGAACCATCTACGTTGCAAAAATCGACATGCCGAACGGACTCGCCCCAGCAGCAGTGCCAACCATATTCACTTAACTGTTCAGCTAAAAATTCTTCGAGGAGTAATCCCTGAATATTTTCGGCTGACATTGACAACCTGTGAGCATACTTGATCTGTTCAAGCTGATCTGCTGTTAGTTGAGTCAATCTGGCATTGATGATTGTACTGACGATGGGATCAGCGACTGTTCCTGGCGGTTGTGAGATTCGTTTTGAAATCCTGTTCTCATAACTATCGCGGTATTTTTTCAGCCAAGACTGGGCTAAAATTTCCGGCGTCTTGCCTTTCATGGCTGCAATCAGGCGTTCTTGATCAGGGTTGAGGCTAATGCTCGTAGG
>JAAUOQ010000120.1 GCA_012034795.1 Leptolyngbyaceae cyanobacterium CRU_2_3 | reverse complement strand
TATTCTTGCCAGTGCGTTTGTCCGGTAGCAATGACAGCACTTGGCGGAAAGAACTCACTAGGGTGTCAAACAATCCCCGCCTGCTCAACGGTTTTGGCTCTCTTAACTCATTCAGATAACCTTACAATACTGATTTTGCGACAGTTTGAACAGCTTTTTCCTAAAATGAGAATTGCTGATTTTAGATTGGGTGAGTTAAAAGACTTTTAGCATTTGTACTGCTTGAATTAACTCAGGCACAGCAGATTCGCCCCAAGCGCCTTCAGCTCCACGACCCTTGAGCAACAGTAAGCGTAGCGTATATGCCTGGGGAAACCCTTCAGCCTCTAGCCAAAGCTGATCGCTCTCCACTTCGCAGCTTACGCGTTCTCCATCCATCAGTTCACTGCTGATTTGGCGCAGCGTATCCGCGAGTTGTACGATCAAGCGACAAAAATCTTCTAATTCCGCCTCAGTCAGTTCGAGCGCCCAATTTTCTCCACCTACCAGCCCTCGAAAGACCTCAGCGTCGGGATTCCAACCCAGTCGCCAACCCTCTCCCTCCCTTAGCTGTTGTGTCATCGTCTTCAGATCTGTTGAATCTTCAGAAATTTTTAAAAATGGTAGACCTTAAGGAATGAGAAGCTGAGCATCGCCAGGGCGCGGTTCTCTAGATGAATTGTTAGGCGGAGTAGCAGGAAGTGCGGTAGGAGATGCAGTGGGGTTCGGCAACGGAGCAGGGATAGGCTGATTAACTGGAGAACTGACTGTCGGACTAAAGACTGTCACCAAGGCTTGCACTAGCGCATCCCTCTGTCTCCGAGTTAGCCGTTGAATTGCAGCAATATCACCTTCTATCGGGTTGGTTCGCAATACATCTGCACCGGGATACACAGAGGCCGAAATCCGCTCATTTGCCCCTAAGTAATCTGCAAGGGTGAATTTCCAATCGAGCCGATAGACAGGTGTTCGCCCTTTGGTATAAATGTGATAGCGGATGAACCGACTGATCAAAGTATTATTTTGCGATACTGCCCTGGTTTCTTTGTTGACGTACTGATTTTCCAAAGGCAAATCAGGGACTAACTGATAGACTTGCTTCCAAAGATCATCAGTTCTCAAGACAGGTTGGGCAACGGCTGACTGAATTTGAACAGAGAAATATTCCGAGACAACCCTAGAGATAAAGACAGGCAAATCCGATGGGTGCCGATCGCCCAGACTCATCAAAGAGGTAGGTAAACAAGAGATAGATGACCGCGCCGTTGGCAAAGCTGCCAGCCAGATTGCCCAGACCGCAGTCAGTAACAGGAGCAGCCCAAAAGAGCGTGGAGCCAGTCGGAGGTGAAAAAACCGCTTTAGCATGGTTATCTACTCGATCGAAGCGATAGAGCTTTAAACATACAGCTTTCAACAAAGTTACCCAGCTTCAGCAGATCTTAGAATCAGGCGCATCCCCCGTACAAGTCCAGTCAATGCACCCGACTCTATCTACTCAATCCTTTACTCGCCAATAATTTCGGGCTGGGTTAGCTCATCCGACATTTCAATAATGGCGCGGATAACGGGTTTCATCTTGGGATCATCAAGACTGTCAAACTCTTCAAACCGACGACGCTGTGCCCGATTGGCTACCTGAACCGTAATCCGATAGCGGTTAGAAGCTGCATTCACTAAATCTTCAGCACGACGCATCAATTGACTGGTATCAAGAGCCGATCGCTTGAGGGCAGAATGTTGTTTCACAGGAAATCTAGTTATGAATTGATTCTCTTTAGTTTAGCAGTCCGGCTTAGTAGTGCAGTAGGTTTAGCAAGGCTTTAAGTTGCGGATGGGCGTAGTATCGATCGACTGCTGCTCTAGTTTTAGCTCTGACAAGGCAAAAATTAAGCCGATAAAAATTGGGTAGGCATTGCCCACCCAATCTGTAAAAAATTAAAGATTCAGCCTGGGGGTTAATCAGCCGCTTGAGGCAATAGCTCGCGCTTTTCGCCTTGAGTCACCTGTACCTGACCATCGTCGTTGATGTCGATGATAGCGACATCCCCACTCTTGACTCGCCCTGACAGAATCTCTTCAGCCAGTGAATCTTCTAACAAGCGCATAATTGCTCGACGCAGTGGACGTGCTCCATAGCTGGGGTTATAACCTCTTCAATCAAGCGATCCATGAACCGCTCAGTCACTTCCAAGGTAATCCCCTGCTCGTTGAGACGACCAAAGACTTCCTTCAGCAAGATGGTAGAAATTTGCTTGATTTCTTCCTTCTTCAACTGACGGAAGACGATAATTTCGTCAAGCCGGTTGAGGAATTCTGGACGGAAGTACTGCTTCAGTTCCTCATTCACTAAAGAGCGAATGCGGTTGTAGTTAGCTTCATCAGCACTATCAGACGTAAAGTCGAAGCCCAAGCCGCCGCCTCCTTTCTCAATGACTTTAGAACCAATGTTGGAAGTCATGATCAGCAGCGTGTTCTTAAAATCTACCGTGCGTCCCTTGGCATCAGTCAGGCGACCATCTTCCAAGATTTGCAGCAGCATGTTAAACACATCTGGGTGTGCTTTCTCGATTTCATCGAACAGCACCACCGTATAGGGGCGACGACGCACGGCCTCTGTCAGCTGACCGCCCTCGTTATAGCCTACATAGCCCGGAGGTGAGCCAATCAGCTTAGAAACGGTATGGCGTTCCATAAACTCGGACATATCGAGACGAATCATCGCTTCTTCTGAGCCGAAGAAGTAAGAAGCCAACGTCTTGGCTAATTCTGTTTTACCTACTCCAGTTGGGCCGGAGAAGATAAAGCTAGCGATCGGACGATTCGGATTCTTCAGTCCTACACGAGCACGGCGGATAGCGCGAGAGATGGCCTTAACGGCTTCCTCTTGACCCACCATCGCTGATGCAGTGTGTCTTCCATATGCAGCAGTTTCTCAGATTCAGACTCGGTGAGTTTATTCACCGGAATTCCTGTCCAAGAAGCGACGATTTGGGCGATGTCTTCTTCGCCTACCACCGGAGACTCATCTGTGCCATCGGCAGACTCAGCTTTCTTGTTCTGAGCAATCGCCCGGATTTCTGCCTTGATTTCCATTTCCCGATCGCGCAGTTCACCTGCCCGATCAAAGTCTTGAGAACGCACGGCATCGTCTTTGTCCTTGAGGACTTGGCGCAGTTCGCGATCGAGCTCTTTCGCTGCTGGGGGCAGTTGAGAGTTGATCAGTCTAACGCGAGAACCGGCTTCATCTACCAAGTCAATGGCTTTATCTGGCAAGAACCGATCAGAGATATAACGATCAGAAAGCTTAGCCGCAGCTTCCAGAGCTTCATCTGAAATTTTCAGCTTATGGTGTTGCTCATAGCGCTCACGCAACCCATGCAGGATCTCGATCGTTTCAGTAACGGTCGGTTCACCCACCATAACAGGCTGGAAGCGGCGCTCTAGGGCAGCATCGCGTTCGATGTGTTTACGGTATTCATCAAGCGTTGTGGCACCAATACATTGCAGTTCTCCTCTGGCCAAGGCTGGCTTCAGGATATTTGCAGCATCAATTGCACCTTCAGCAGCACCGGCACCAATCAGTGTGTGAACTTCATCAATTACCAAGATGACATTTCCGGCTTGGCGGATCTCATCCATGATTTTCTTAAGACGTTCTTCAAACTCACCTCGGTATTTTGTGCCTGCAACTAGCAGACCAATATCGAGCGTGACGACGCGCTTTTCTTCTAAGATATCCGGGACATCATTATTGGAAATGCGCTGTGCCAAACCTTCGGCGATCGCAGTTTTACCGACTCCAGGTTCACCAATCAGAACAGGGTTGTTCTTAGTACGGCGACCGAGGATTTGGATAACCCGCTCAATTTCTTTCTGACGACCGACCACGGGGTCGAGCTTGCCGTCAGCTGCCATTTGAGTCAAGTTAGAGCCAAATTCATCTAGCGTCGGGGTCTTGGTGCGACCTTGACTCCCTCCCGCAGAGACTTCGGCAGTTTCACCCAACATCCGGATCACCTGAGTGCGAACCTTAGAAAGGTCAACACCTAGATTTTCCAGCACCCTCGCTGCCACGCCTTCCCCTTCGCGGATCAAGCCAAGCAGCAAGTGTTCAGTGCCAATGTAATTGTGTCCAAGCTGGCGGGCCTCTTCTAGGGATAGTTCCAGCACTCGCTTGGCACGAGGGGTGAAGGGAATTTCGACGGCCACAAAGCCTGATCCCCGCCCAATGATTTTTTCAACTTCAATCCGGGCATCTTTGAGGTTGACACCCATAGATTTCAGTACTTTGGCGGCGACGCCGGTCCCTTCTCCAATCAGACCCAAGAGGATCTGCTCTGTTCCCACAAAATTGTGCCCCAGGCGACGAGCCTCCTCCTGGGCAAGCATAATCACCTTAATGGCTTTTTCAGTGAAGCGTTCAAACATGGCGTTCCTATACCACCTGGCGAACCGGTAAGCTGATTTTAGCATAGGAAAATCAACCCACTGTTATACGTAAACAGCAGGTTATAGGTGGTGATTACCGAAGATCATCCAAATTGCTGAGAAAATTCTTTGGCTTAAAGAATTTTCCGGGGATCAATCAAGTTATTTTCCGAAGAGAATTTTTTGACTCCCAACCGAGAATTGTTACGACAAAGCGGGGGCGAAGTCAAGGTAATATGACAAAAAAGTTAGGGTTTTGTACTTATCGTTACAGGCGGATGCCACTCCCACCCCGATTGTCTTAGCCGTTTACTGACTTCCTCATGCCACACCTGCAACTTCTGCTCAAACTCTGGCTGCTGCAAACCTCTGCACCACAAGATTAGAGCGTCTTCTCCATTGTCCTGGTAGTAGCTGCGCCGCTTACCAACTGCCTGAAAACTAAATTTTTGGTAGAGCGAAACAGCCGCCTGATTGGACGCCCTCACCTCTAATGTTGCCCATTCTAGCCCTCGTCGATTGGCAGATGCCAGTAGCTGATAGAGGAGAGCTTGCCCCAATCCCTGACGCTGATGAGAGGGATCAATTCCCAGCACTGTAATGTGGGCTTCCTCTAAAATTGCCCACAGGCAACCCAGCCCTAATATTTCTCTATCAGCACTGGCAGAATCAGCACTGGCAGAATCAGCACTGGCAGAATCAGCATTCTTAGACTGGAGAATCCATAAATCACTATTAGGACTGTCTATCTCTCGTTGATAGCCTTCTAGTGTCCAAAGTCCGCCCAGACAGCGCTGATCCAGATCAAGGGCGGCTGGCAAAAGATCAATCGTCAGAGGGGTGAGCGCCAGAAATTTCACAGAAGCCTTAGAAATATAAGTTAAGCATAGACAGCCCTCAATTGTACACTGGGTATGTAGTCCTCGTTGTACAGCGCGATCGCGCCTAGCTTTTTGGGATAGCTGACTGAAAAGGATAAAACATTCTAATGGTATTGACTCCCATATCGGAAGCGGTAAACTCTGGTCGCCAGTATCTGCCCGCTCTCACCACCCATACTCCTTCTCCTAATCAATGCTTGTTGCCCTTAACGGCACAGGTCAATAGCCAAGATCATCTAGAAATTGGCGGTTGTGATATTACAAATCTGATTGCACAGTTCGGTTCACCACTTTATGTGTTAGATGAACAGACGCTTAGAACCGCTTGTCGTCAATATCGTCAAGCTTTTGAGCAATACTATCCTGGCGAATCCCAAGTCATTTATGCGTCTAAAGCTTGGAACTGCATAGCGATCTGTGCGATCGTTGCCAGCGAAGGTTTAGGGCTTGATGTGGTTTCGGGAGGCGAACTCTATACTGCCCTTCAGGCAGGAGTAAATCCGGAAACTATTTACTTACATGGCAATAACAAGTCGGTGGATGAATTACATTTTGCGGTTGAGCAAGGTTGCACAATTGTTGTAGATAACTGGCTTGAGCTAAAGACTCTGGCTGCTTGGCAACCCAGCGAACCGCTCCACAATGGCCGAGCCAAACGTCCTATCCCAATCATGCTGCGCCTGACGCCTGGAATTGAATGTCATACTCATGACTACATCCGTACTGGCAGTATAGACAGTAAGTTTGGCTTTGATCCGCAGCAGCTTGAGCCAGTCTTTGAGTTCGTCAGCCAGCAGCCTACTTTAGAATGCGTCGGGTTACATGCTCATATCGGTTCTCAGATTTTTGAACTACAGCCCCATTACGATTTAGGCGCAGTTATGGTGCAGTGGTTCAGTAAAGCTGCCCAGTATGGGTTATCAATGCAGGTGCTAGACATTGGTGGCGGGTTGGGCATTCGTTACACCGAATCGGATGATCCACCCAGTATTGAAGACTGGGTGAAAGGCGTTTGTGCAGGGATTGTGCAGGCTTGCGAGAGCCTGCTTCTACCTTTGCCCAAGCTAATTTCTGAACCAGGGCGATCGCTGATTGGTCCTGCCTGCGTGACGGCTTACACAACGGGTAGTCAGAAGGTGGTTCCTGACATTCGCACCTATGTCACAGTCGATGGTGGTATGTCTGATAATCCTCGCCCGATCACCTACCAGTCGGTCTACCGGGCAGTGTTGGCTAATCGCATGTCGGCTGAGATCACAGAACAGGTGACAATTGCCGGAAAACACTGCGAATCTGGCGATATTGTCATCAAAAATGCCCAACTTCCCCAAATCCACCCAGGTGATGTTTTGGTAGTGATGGCAACGGGCGCATATAACTATAGTATGGCTTCCAATTACAACCGCCTGGCTCGTCCGGCGGCCGTATTGGTCAGCGATGGCGATGCCAGCCTGATCTTGCAGCGCGAAACATATCAAGACCTAGTCCGGCAAGATTGCCTACCCGAACGACTTACGAAGGAAGGATGAAGGATGAAGGATAAAGGATGAAGGATGAATTAATCGATCGGTGAGCATCAGGCTTTTGTCCCACATTGTGGGTTAAACCTAGAAGGTTAGCTGCATCGTGGTTCGTAGCTAAGCCTCTAACGCTCAAAGCTGCCATTCTTCACCTTTCACTCTTCACTCTTTAATCTTTCCAAAAGCGTCAATCCAGCATCAATCCAATGGGATCTTTGTGGAATCAATGGCTGACAAATTTTAGCTGGACATGGTCCTTGTTGATGCCTGCAATCCATATGGGATTGGGAGTTTCTGGAGGTGAGTTGGATGCTGCCAAACAGCCATGGCTAACGCTAATATCAGTCCTTGACATTAGTTTAGTGCTGTTGCTGACTTATTTGATTCTCGTGATCATTGGAGAGCGGCGTACCCTTTGATGGTGCGAGGGCTGATCATCCTAATGCTGGCAGCAGCAATCAGCAATAGATTGCAATTGGGACTATTGAGCTTTGTATTAGAGAAGCTGGTGATTGGCTCAGCCGTTGCAATGGCGCTCAATTTACAGGCTGAGTTTCGCCGATTGTTGGAACAGTTAGGGCGGGGAGAAGTGATGCAGCTTTTTCGCCCCCCTAAAGAGGCGATTCCGAAGCCAGATAGCGTGACTGATGAAATTGTCGATGCCGTGAAAGAGCTTTCTCAGAACCGCACGGGTGCTTTATTGATTTTGGAAACCGATCGCCCAATTGATGAGCAGCGTGATTTCTCGGTTCCTGGCGTGCGGCTAAATGCAGAAGTTTCTAAAGAATTGCTCCAAACAATTTTTCAAACCTCTACCCTGTTGCACGATGGTGCAGTGTTTATCCGGGGTTCTAGAGTGATTGCAGCAGGCGTAATTTTGCCTCTCTCCGAACGCACTGCCTCGCGGCAACTCGGCACTCGCCATCGGGCAGCAATGGGGATTACTGAACGGATTGAAAATTGCCTGTGTATTGTTGTATCTGAAGAAACTGGATCTATTTCTTTAGCCGAGCGGGGAACACTGAATCGACCCCTAACCAGCAGTAAACTGAGGGAGTTGTTACGCGAGCGCTTTTCTCAATCTGCCGATCGCGAACCTGTCGCACCTCTGCGGAATTTGGGACGGCGGATCAGTAGTAAAACCAAAGCCCTCTATTCACGATTTTTTCGCTCAAAATCATCAGCTTCACGGGAGAAAAAATGACCGCAAAACCATCCACCCTATTGCGAGAGTTGCCTGCTGACTTGGAACGCGATCGCCTACCCAAGCATGTGGCTGTCATTATGGATGGCAACGGTCGCTGGGCGAAAAAGCAAGGATTGCCCCGGATCATGGGACATCGACGCGGTGTTGATACCTTGAAAGATATTTTGCGCTGCTGCAAAGATTGGGGGATTGGAGCACTAACCGCCTATGCCTTTTCTACTGAAAACTGGGGACGGCCGCTAGAAGAAGTCGATTTCTTGATGACTTTGTTTGAGCGGTTCTGCGATCAAGAGCTAAAGGAGATGATGCAAGAGGATGTCTGCATTCGGTTTGTGGGCAATCTGAGTGCCTTGCCCAACTCGCTCCAGCTTGAGATTGAGCGTTCAATGGCAGAGACTCAACACAACAAAAGTATTCGCTTTAGCATTGCGACTAACTATGGTGGACGGCAAGAAATTATTCAGGCCTGTCGAGCGATCGCCGCTCAGGTCAAACAAGGACTGATTGATCCAGAACAAATTAATGAAGCTTTGTTTGAACAGCATCTCTATACGGCCGGAGGCTGCGATCCTGATCTGCTGATTCGCACCAGTGGCGAAATGCGAATTAGTAACTTTTTGCTCTGGCAGGTTGCCTACTCAGAACTGTATGTGACCAATACCCTGTGGCCCGATTTTGATCGAGCTGCCTTTCATCAAGCGTTGAGCGCTTTTCAACAGCGCGATCGCCGCTTTGGTAAGGTTTAAGATGAATCGGCATCAGCTACCTCATAACTCATCAGCCCCCTTGATTTCAGTTAAGGGAACTTGATCCAGTTTAAATCTCAGTAGATCAGAAAACATCACCAGCGATATTTTCATCGGGGTATCACCACCAGTATTGGGGTTGTGCCCTCCTTGATTTACCGTGCATCGACTGTTTTCTCTTCGCCCAGAACCCTATCCTTAACTACAGCAGGTCGAATTTAAGTAGTTCAAATGAACTATAATAATTAATACATACCGCTCTATCCTGATCGCTTTCTCTTCACCCTTTCTCTTTAAACTGTTTCTCTTTAACTGTGAAAAAGCAAGCTAAAATACTCAGCACTCAGCCTACTGCGTTTGGGCAGCAAGTCCCTACATTTTCTATGGACTCTGCCACTGCTCAGCCGCTTGACAATCCGCAGAAGTCCTCTACAGCCCTCTCCTCTCAGGGTTCAAGTCTAATGGTTCAAGAACTCAATTTCCAGGGATATAGCGATCGCCTCCCTCCCCAAAACATTGATGCCGAGGAGGCTATTCTGGGCGGCATCCTGCTCGATCCGGAAGCGATCGGACGAGTGATGGAATTGCTACGGCCGGAAGTGTTCTATATTAGTGCCCACCAGGAAATTTACCGGGCTGCGGTGGCACTGCAAGCACAAGGTAGACCCACCGATCTGATGACAGTGACAAGCTGGCTGCACGATCGGGGAGTGCTAGAGAAAATTGGCGGTCAAGGTCGGTTGGCTCAGTTGGTCGATCGCACCATCAGCGCTGTCAACATTGACCAGTACGCCCAGCTTGTTAACGAAAAATATCTGCGCCGTAAGCTGATTCAGGTTGGCACAGAAATTTCCCAGATGGGCTATCAGTCTGATGTAGCCCTGGAAAAAGTTCTAGATGAGTCTGAACAAAAGATTTTTGGTATTACCCAGTCTCGTCCACAGCAAAGCCTTGTTGCTACCGCCGATATCCTCACATCTACTTTCTCAGATATCGAAAGTCGATCGCTGGGCTTAGTGTTGCCTGGCATCTCCTGCGGTTTCTATGATTTAGATGCTATGACACAAGGGTTTCAGCGATCGGATTTGATTATTGCAGCCGGAAGACCGTCAATGGGAAAAACCAGCTTCGTGTTGAATATTGCTCGCAACATTGCCGCATTTCATAAACTACCGATCGCCGTATTCAGCTTAGAAATGTCTAAAGAACAGCTCATTTATCGGCTGCTTTCTAGTGAGGCCCAAATTGAAAGCGGACGTCTGCGATCGGGTCGGATTAGTCAAGCGGAATGGGAACCCCTGGGCAATGCCATCAGTATCCTTTCCCAAGTGCCAATCTTTATTGACGATACACCTAACATTTCAGTGGCAGAAATGCGATCGAAGGCTCGGCGGTTACAAGCAGAGCAGGGCGGCGCATTGGGGCTAATTCTAATTGACTATTTGCAACTT
>JAAUOQ010000119.1 GCA_012034795.1 Leptolyngbyaceae cyanobacterium CRU_2_3 | reverse complement strand
TTTTGGAAGAAAGCACTCATCAAGCTGTGACAAATAATTAGCGCTGAGGCTTAACCCAGAGGCTCCTTGGAAAACAGCAACTAGTTCATTGGTGCTGCCTGTCAAAAATAAAGCAGTGCCAGAGGGCAAACCACTGGGAGTACTACCCAGTTGATAGTTGGTTTTGGCACTAAACAACTGCACGACATCTTCAGTAATATTGAAATCTGTAATCAAAGCGTAGTCCCCCGTTCCAGAGGTGGAAGTACTACCATCGTTGTAGAAAGCCCGCTGATTGTTGCCTAATACAAAGCGATCGCTCCCCGTCCCACCCGTCAATTTATCAATTTCTCCCAGCCCTGCCGTCGGTGAACTGATCTCTATGCCAGTGAGAATGTCATTGCCAGAGTCTCCCAGTAGGCGATCGCTGCCAGTGCCACCCCAAAGTGAATCATTGCCCTGTCCACCATAGAGCCTATCGATTCCATCATTGCCATAGAGGGTATCGTTACCTGCTCCACCCGTCATGTAATCATTGCCGCTATTTCCAGTCAGAATATCGGTTGCTGCTCCACCGGCTAAGTTGTCATTGCCCGTCGAACCATTCAAAGTTAACCCAACGACGGCCCGATTATTTTTAGTACTGTTGTCGAGTTGCCCATTTGATGCGCCACGCAGGGTTGCTAAATTCAGCAGTGAGCCATTGGACTGGGTGAAACTATAGCCTTGTAAGAACTCGGTATAAAGGGTGTGGGCATAGCGGTGGTTGCCCAAAAAGCTAGTTTGTCCGGGTTGAAATAGATCGTTAAAGTTAACATAAACGTCTAATGTGCCGAGGCGATCATCAAAGCCCAACGTTTCGCTGGTGTGAATAGCAACGACCCGATTAGCATCACTAGCATCAAGACGGCGGTTAGTGGCTGTTCCTTCAAAGGAAGGACCGGCGGGATCTAGCCCAGTAATGCTACTGAGCGCGTTGCCTGTGCTGGTACGGTAGCTAACCCCGGCAAATCCAGCCACATGTGCCCCTAAACTATGTCCAATCAAATTAGTTTGCTCAGGGTTGACATTATTGGTGCGTAAAAATGTTGCGACTTGATTGCCCACATCTTCCGTATTGGCTGCTGCTGTGGGGTAGAAGAAACTGCTGGCTCCAGCTTCCCAATCGACTAGGACGATATTGGCATCAGATTCTTGATTGCGAATTGCCTGAGCAATGTTGGCAATCCAGCCTACGGGTTGAAAATTGTTACCTGCATTACCCGCAGTGCTTTGATAGCCATGGGTAATCACGTAGGTAGGAGCATCAGCAATAATTTGACCACTGCGATTGATGCTGCCATCTCCCCAAATATTGAACTGAACTGCAACCATATTCTTTCTCCTAAATTAGGCTTACTGACTATACTCCCGATGAATTATTGGGTTACTTTGATTTGTTTATGAGTGAGTTAAATTTTGGTGATTTACATTTCCACGACGATCGCTTAATGCAGAAAAATGATTTTAAGATACGGTTAATCATCTTTTTTCAAACTCAAACTTTAAATTCAACCCAATCAACACTTATTAATCTAAAAATCATTCAATCATTGTGAATGTATCCAAAATCACCTTCAATTCTCCAATTGCGTCTCCAATTGCGATGACTTTCAGACTCAGTTAAAGCAAACAAAAACTCTCCTAGATTGATGAAATCAGACTCGTCGATCAATAAAAAATGGATATTTTGGGTACGCTTCAGGTGCCCAAAATATCCATTGAGATTGGCGTCGTCATTGGCTATATAGCAATTTTCAATTGAATAGAGTACAGATTATTTTTGAAAGCCTCGCGGAGCGAGGCTTTCAAAAAATAATCTGGTTTTACCACAAGCGCGAAGCGCTATAGTACGCCTCTGTGAACTTACTCTAGTGTTCTCAAAAGCTGCCAGATTTTAGCGTGTTGCTGAGCATTAAATTGTTGGGGAAAGGTTAACTCAACTGCCAGCGCATGGTTGGAAGCAGTATTGTCGGGCTGGCGGGTCGTACCCGTTGCCAATCGTCCCAGCATTTCCACTTCCTCCACTTGGGCAATCAAACGAGTAGGATTGGCATCATTTGGATGCTGACCCAATAGTAAGCCTACTGGCAGATGTTCAGTTGCTAGAAAATTAGGATCGAGGATTGATTGCGGCGGGAGTTCTAGTCGTACCGATCGAGAGTTAATTGCTGTAGCAACTGCGGGATAGAAGGTGCCATCCCAATAGAGTTGAGCCGGAGTTTGGATTTGCTTACGCACCTGAGTCGTGTGAGCAGGAACGCGATCGTCCAATGCCCGAAACAGCCCTGTTGCCAGGAACTCAAATGAGGCGAGTGGTTGTCAATTTCCTGACGTTGTTGAGCGTACCACTCTTCAACATCAGAGTAGAGGACCAGTACCAGGGCATCATATTGTGCCTGACTGACATCGACAAAATTAACCGCCACGATGATGTGATTGTCATGAGTGGGGCTAATGCGGGTAATTGTGCTGCTCAAGCAAACTCGTGTACCCGAATCTCCCACCAACTCCAGTTCAATCATATCGGGCAAATTAACCCAGTTGTCTAATAGAATCCGTGCTCCGTTCTCACTAGCATCCAGCGTTTTGCCTGTCCAGGATACTGAGTTAGTACCATGAATAACTGCCGAGATCTGACGCTTCAGTCGGTGTGCATGGCGCAGTTGAGGTTGCTCGAAGGCGACCAGCACCGCAATTCCTAGCAAGATAAGATTGAATGCAGCCCAAAGCGCGTTGATAATTACAGCTTCCCGCACTTGAGGATATTGCACTAACCAGAAAGGCACACTGAGCAACGAGACAACCAGTAAAACACTCATGGCGATCGTGCCACGCGCCGAGTTCCAGTCAAAGCTACGGCGATCGACCTGTAAGCCTTTATCCGTGACATTAAACTGGCCTAGCTTGGGGTTAAAAACCGCCATCATCGTCACGATGCCATTCTGAAATGCCATCGCATATTCAAAAATTTCATTCCAGAAAGAGAAGCGTACTGTTTTATTAATGATGTAGTTTGCATTCATCCCCAGTACAATATGCGGCAATGCATAAGCCAGTGTCTCTATCCCTAAACCTCGCACCAGGTTAATGCCAAACAGCAAATAGAGAATAGGGGCTGTGGCATACATCAGACGAGGGAAGCCAAAGAAGAAGTGTGAGCAGGCAGAGAAATAGCAGAGCCGTTGGGGAAATGTGAGTTTGAGCCGAGAGTTGAACAGTGGATTTTCCAACCGTAAGATTTGGGCCATCCCCCGTGCCCAACGGACTTGCTGTCCCACATAAGACGAGAATTTTTCAGGAGCCAACCCTGCTACCATGATTTTGTCATAGTAAACCGACTGATATCCTTTCGAGTGCAACCGCAGCGAGGTGTGGCAGTCTTCAGTCACCGTTTCTACAGCAATGCCCCCAATCTCTAAAACATGCTGTTTGCGAATTACAGCAGCCGAACCGCAGAAGAAAGCAGCATTCAAAATCGTTGCCTTTCTGGATCACCTTGTAGAATAATTCATTGTGAACTGGGATATGTCCCTCGGTTAGCAAGTTGCGCTCAAATGGATCTGGGTTGTAGAACCAATGAGGTGTTTGCACCAGAGAAACCTGAGAATCGGAGAAGAAGCCAACAGTTTGCTGAAGAAATTGACGGGTGGGAATATGGTCGCAGTCCAGGATCAAAACCAATTCACCCTGAGTCCGCCGCATAGCGGTATTAATATTTCCAGCTTTGGCATGGTCGTTGTTATCGCGCGTCAGCAGATTGCAACCCAATTCCTGACATAGCTTTTGCAACTGTCGCCGTCGATCAGGAAATTTGCGGCCGTCATCTAGAATGTACACCTGCATTTTATCGGCTGGATAATCTAAAGCCAGTGCCGCCAGGGCTGTCTTGCGGACAAGTGCTATATCCTCGTTATAAGTGGGAATATAGACATCAACTGTAAACCATTTCTCTTGTGGAATCTGGGACAGATCAACAGAGGTGCGCTCCTTCAATCGAAGCGTCTGAAAGTAAGATAGCAACAGCGTCCCGATCGCATAGAGTTCTGCGGCCAGCAGTAACAAACTAAAGAATCCATCTAGCCAATCATCTAAGCTCAGCGTGTAGCTAACCCGGTAATGGAGATAGCGCAGCGTTGTGACAATACTCAGCCATGCCAAAAATAGATGTAGGTGTTGCCCTGTTCGTACATCCGTGTGGCGTTGCTCCGATTGCACAATCCGCGCACCAACGATGATCAAAATCAGTGCCACAAGCCCCTGTTGCCAAATCTTCAGCGGTGTGATGATCAGCGGCACAGACAATAGCAACAGTAAAATGATAATCCAGAAGAGCTGCCACTTACCTGCCAAGGCAGTAACCGATCACATCGGGAGGGCAGGCTCAGGAACCAGCGCATGGCCCAGGAAGGGCGGTAAGAGGTTGAGTCCGGTTGCACTTGCGAAGTTTGCATTATCTCATTTCTCCTGACTCAGCCACACGGTTGAGATAGATTTGCGAAAAACCATACAGCAGCAGTCCAATCAAGATTGTGGCGATCGGGATCAACCACCAATTGTCTTGAAAGAACATGACAATTCGATTGAGCACATTGGACTGAGTAATGGTGCGCTGGCTCGGTGCTTGCTGGAAAAATTGTAGGCTATAGCCATTGGGATCATAGGGAGAAGGATTGGCCGTATTGCGGCTAATCACGGTCGTATCACCTTGAAGTTGCCCAAACAGTTGATCAAACTTGAGTAGATCTTGGACTTCTTTCAACCCTTGCTCCGTTTGTGCCGTCAGGCCAATTAGCAGTCGGTCTTGATTCCAGGGTGAAATCACAGACTTCACGACCCCTTCTTGATCGGGAAGAGCTTGAACACTGTTGCCTCCCAATTGGCGCAGAAAAGCTGCACCTAAATCGAAGCCTTTGGTTGCCATCACTTCAGACAGGGGCAGGCGATCGCGAGTCCCGATCGCAACGATATGCTGCTCATTCTTCACAGTCTCGGTCAGATCACGAGCAACATAGGCCTGTAGCTTCACTGAATCTGCCCGACTCATCCGCCCCAGCCGTTCACTGAAGTTGAGGAAAGTTTGCAGTTCTGCCTTCGTCGGCTGATCGGGCAGCATGATAGCCGTTGTCGAAAGGTCTTGAGGGGCAGCCAGTGGATATCCAGCCGTGAGGAGCTTTAAGTCAGGTAAGTGAGCGACGGTGTTATGCACTAGGTTAAAGCTGCTATCACTATGCACAGTCCCCCAAAGCTGGCGATCGGCTTGCAGACCGCATACTCCGCCTTCACGGGGTTGCAGCATGAAATGCACATTCAGCATGGAGGTGGGTTTAACCAAGTTATCGGGCAGGTTGACGGTTAGTGTGCCATCGCCACCATTGCCATTCAGCTGTTTTGCACCCAACGCAATCCCGTCCAGCGTGATTTCGACCGCAGATGTCTTGGGATTGAGTTGAGGACTGTAGCTGTAGTGCAGGGTCAGAGTGCTGCCCCGTAAAATCCGATCATCTGGTAAGGCGTGGAAGGGAATCTGAACGGCTGGAGCATTGCTGCCCCGCACAGTGGTGTCATCAAAGCGTTGGCGATCGAGAGTGGTGAGGGCACTCAGGTTGAACTTGTTTTCGGTTGGCAAATACCCGGCCCAGTCCCGTGGAGCCGGAGAAGGCAATTCTTCCAGGCTATTCACCGTCAACGCTTGTCCGGTGCCAAGCTGGCGATCCTGGGGTTGTACCAAAAACTGGACTGCTTTGTTCACCCCTTCTGGGGCATTACCCGTCGCAATTAAAATCGGAGTCTCTTTGTCTTCTGAGGTGGTTAGCATCAACACCCCCACATCATTAGGCAAAGGCTGCTGTTTGCCGTCTAAAATCCGACCATTCTTGAGCGAGTAGGGCAGCGCCAACTTGGATAAAATCGGCTGGTCGGCAGGAGTGCCGATGATAATTAACCGCTCTGTTGATTTCAGATCCTCCAGCTTGTCTACCGTGCGGGTCTTGAATGAACGGTAATCCATCAAGCGACCCATCTCGGCTTGAAATCGGCTTGTGGCAGTGAGCCAGTTAGAACTGATGGTCTTAGGGTGGAGATAGGCAATTTGATTGGCGTCCAGGCTCAGATCATCCACGATCGGGTAAGGATAGCGGCTGAAGTTCATCTGAACTGTGCGTGGCGTGTAATCAAAGACCAGCCTGGAATCTGGCAAAATCTCTGTCCACAGGCTAGGGTTATTGGGATTGGTGCAATCCTCGGCTGTTTGCTGCTCTGCCATGATAGTCAGGGCGTTTTCGTCGTAGAGCAGCTTTGCTGGAATATTGAATTCTGCCTGCCCAATTTCTGAGTTAGTGTGATTCAACGGTTTGCTGCCAATGCTCGTGTCATTAACCCGCAACATCAGGTGCGATCGCTTACTCAATAAGGCAGGAGACTGCCGGAAACGCACGATCACTTTTGCTGACTTCACCTCCCAATGACGAGGCTTTGTAAAGCCAATCTGTGCTTCCGGATACACGCCTTCCAACCGCAATCGGTTGCCGACCAGCGGGCTATTCTCGAACTTCCACACATATTGGCTAGATTTGATCGGTCTGGCTGCTTCTGCGCGCGTTTTAGGAGGTGTCTCAGATGCGGGCCGCTCAGGAGTCGGGTTAGGAGTTACCGCAGTGGTAGTTGGGTTGGTTGGGGCAGGCTAGAATTAGGGGTTCTGTGTAAGCAGGTTCTGTGTAAGCAGGTTCTGTATAAGTAGGTTCTGTATAAGTAGGTTCTGCTTGATAAACAGGGGGTTGAACAGGAATCTCTGGCAGTGCAAACTCTCGAATTACCTGATCTTCAGCTTGCTTAACATTTGCGCCCTGTGCATGAACCAGAATAGGAATTGAAATAAAGCCAATGCAACTGAAGCAGAACAGTAGCATTAATAGAGAATGACGCCATTGTCGGAACCAATGGTTGAAAGAGATTAACCAGATATGGAGCATAAGAAAGTACAAATTGAGGATAAACAAGTGATGAAAAATGTATGCAGTCAGATCTGGAAGATCTGTTCAATCAGGGTATTTCGATAATCAAACAAACATCAGGGCCGATCCCAGGGCAGACGAACATTCCCCTGGGGTTGAAATCTGGTTTCTAACTGTTGAGGCTGTAAGCGATTCAGATCGGGCAAAATGACTGACTCAGCTTGTTGCATTTGCTCCACTCGGCGCAGGGCAGGAATTCGTCTGGGAACCCGTCCCACATTCACTAGGCTCGTTAATGCGGATCGAGCGATCAAGTTGTCAGGCTGAAGTTCCAAGACTTGACTATACAGATCGATCGCTGTCTGATAGAGCCGCTGCCGAAAGCGAATCCCACCCAACGCATTCAGCGCATTGATATTCTGCGGTTCGCGTTTCAGAATCGATTCGTAGGCTGTCGCTGCCTGCCGCAAGTTGCCTACCTGCTGGATAATTTGACCCTGGAGAAAATAAACGTCCAAATTCTCTGGATCACGGGCAATTAATTGGTCAATATATGCCATTGCTGCTGCCTGATTTTGCTTTACCATCACTTCAACTAGGCGAGTTTGGACGGGCATATTATTGGGGTCAAGTTCCACAAGCGATCGATATAACAACTCAATTCTGGGATTGGCGGGAAGAGTTGCAACTAAACTATAAAGTTCTGGTGGATTGTGGGTTAGAGGCTGGCTCGTCAGCCAGTCTTTTAAAACTGTTTCGGCTGCCGCGCGAGACAAAATTCCTGCCTGATATTGCAGGCTCGCCAATCCGAGTGGCTTGGTGGGATCATCAGGATTCAACGACATAACACGGTTATAAAGAACCAGTGCATCTCTAAACTGCCCTCGGCTCTGGTAAATTCCAGCTAGCCCTTGCAGCGCTCCATTGAGAATGCCTTTGTCTGTGGGGTTGCTGGCAAGAATGCCTTGATAACGACGGGTGCTGGCATCCAGATCGCCCTGGCGTTGTTCGATCCCAGCCAGGATGAGTTCAGCCGCCACATCTGTTTTGCCTGTAAGCGTTGACTCATAGGTGGCAAGCACCGATCGGGCAGTTGCATAGTTGCCTCGGCGAACATACATTTGAGCGATGCGGAAGTATAGGGGCGGTTCAGTAGCACCTGCCCGCACCAAATTTTCATAAAGGGTTAACAGCAGAGGATTGGGAGTTTCAAGCTGGATTAAGGCTTGAACAATTGCAGCTTGATTGGACGGATCAGAGGGCAGTGTTTTGAGAATCTGCGTCAGCCGAGTCAGCAGATCTGCCTCTGACAACTGTCCTGTTTCATGTTCCAACACAGCAATTCGGGTTTGTAAACCTTGATCGTTAGGTTGCTGCTGTTCAAGCTGCTGATATAAATCCAGGGCGATCGCTTGCGACGGACGAAAGCCTGCTAGCACTGAAGCAATTTCTCGCTTCACGACGGTGGGGACAGCATTTTCTGTCAGCACAGACTTAAAGAGGGTAATGCCTTCGTTCAAAAAAGTTGGCTGATCATAGGTTTGCCCGATGGTCACGAGCGCGCGTCCCAGCACCATCCGAGAATCCGATCGCCCTCTGAGTGGAGCCAACATCAAGGTTGCCAAATCAAACCGGCCAATCGCCGCACAGTTCATGGACTGCTCGGCCCGCATCCGAATCACTGAACTGGTGAGTCGGCGCTGCTGCCGCAGGGGTGCTTCTAGAACCTGAATGGCCGCAGTGGGGTTGCCAGTTTCTCGCAAAACCCTGGCATAAGCGGTGGCCGTATCTCCTTGCAGCGTTCCTCCTGCCTGACGATAGCGATCGAATAAAGTCAGGCTTTGCTCGTAGTTACCGTCATAGGCATAGGCCTGTGCGGCTCCAGCGATCGCTTCTGGTTCTGGATTCTTTTGCAAGATCAGCTCGTAATCTGCAATGGCTGCGGCAAACTTTCCCTGATAAATATACAGTAAGGCCCGCTGAGTTCGGGCTTCCAGATCATCAGGTGTATGTTGAAGCAGAGCAGTCAAGGCAGAAATGCCCCGATCTTGCCATTCGGGACGATAGCCACCCAATGTGCCCAAGCTTAAGAGAGACAACCGATTCATCGGGTCAATCGCCAAGGCTCGCTCATAGGCTTGCCAAGCATCGGCGTCTCGTCCAGCCCGCCGATAGGCAATCGCTAATCCTAATCGAGCTTCTAGCAATTGAGGAAACTGTCGAATTGCCCGCTCAAACTCAGCAATGGCCTGATTAACCAGGTTTTGACCCAGCAGAGTATAGCCGCTACGAACAGTGATTGGAGTGGTTTCAGCAGAGGCATAGAGAATTCCTAAATCAGATATTCCCAGACTCCAAAGACTTACGCTTAACACACTGCTCCACGTTAAAAGATGCAGTAAGCGCGATCGCACCTGAGATTGGCAAGGGGGACTCATATTGTTAATTCCTGAATTCATATCGAAATTTATCCTGTTACCAGATCTCAGAAGCTATCTAGTAAAAAAATAATCAGTTTGTCAATGGTGAGATGCAAAACAGTTCAGAATATTTTGCACTGTCTACTGCTGATCAACAGGATAAGTCGCAACTGTCTTTATAAACTTTCTTTATAAAACGGAAACAATTCGACTATTTTTAACTAGCTGCGTGCAAGGACACGAATTCTTAAACAATGCTACAACTTCATCAATTGCAATCAACAAAATAGGTAAAACCCAAAGCACTAACCAAATGTCATTGATTGGATATCTGAATTGTTGGTAGCATCTGAATGGGTTGGTGACAGCAAAAGCGATGTTTCAAATTAAAAACTTGAAACACGATCGTTAATCTGAGATGGGTTGGAGATTAGCTAGCGGAGAAGTTTGACACGACCAGTCTTAAAGGTGTCTAACTACTTGAAGCATGGACTAAAGTAGAACTAGCACTTTAGAAATTGAATCTCTTCAAACAACAAATTTGGACTTAATCAGCTAAGAAGCTTGTAGCTTTTCGATTTGACTCATGACTTGCCTCAAGTTGGCAAGGAGCGCTTCTACCTGAGTAGCATCGTGCAAATTATAGGAATTATGAACAAGCGGCTGCACAGATTCTGTCTGATTAGAATTTGTAGAAGCCGGTGGTTCAGTTTGCCGGTGTAAATTTGTAGTAGGGAGGTAACTAGGCTGCCGCTCTTCTTTTAAAGTAGGTTGCGTTTGCAGTGAACTCACTGGCTTGGGCTGATGAAATGCCGTTTCTGAGTCCAGAAAAGATCTAAGAC
>JAAUOQ010000118.1 GCA_012034795.1 Leptolyngbyaceae cyanobacterium CRU_2_3 | reverse complement strand
AAACCTGTCCAGTTGAGTGGCTCTGGGATCTGTGGTTGCCTTTAGCAGTGCAGATAAAAAGCTGGCAGCAAGCCCTGAACCGTCCCCTGATTCAGGGAATTCTGGGTGGGCAAGGCACTGGAAAAACGACCCTGGCTGCCATCTTGATGCAAATTTTGAATGCCTTAGAACTCCAGGTCTGCCAAATCTCAATTGACGATCTGTACAAAACCTATGATGAGCGCCTGCAACTTCAGCAAGCTGATCCCCGCTTTTGTTGGCGCGGTCCACCAGGCACCCACGACGTTGAATTAGGACTCACGGTGCTTCAACAGTTGCGTCAGGGTCAATTGCCCGTTTCAGTGCCTCGATTTGATAAGTCGGCTGCCCAAGGAGCCGGCGATCGCACTCACCCAGAACTCGTTGTCAAAGCTGACATTGTCTTGTTTGAGGGCTGGTTTGTGGGTGTGCGCCCTATCCATGCAGGTGCTTTTGACACTGCCCCACCGCCAATTCTAACCGCAGCCGATCGCGCGTTTGCCCGTGAGGTCAATACCCGCTTACAGGAATACTTGCCACTCTGGGAATTGCTCGATCGCTTAATTGTGCTGGCCCCCATAGACTATCGCTATAGCAAACAGTGGCGACGAGAAGCCGAACAGCAGAGGATGGCTGCTGGCAAACCTGGGATGACCGCTGCTGAAATTGACCTATTCGTGGACTATTTCTGGCGATCGCTGCATCCAGAACTCTTGATTGCGCCGCTCCTACACGATCCTCAGCTTGTCGATGGGGTGATTGAAATTGATGCCTTCCACCGCCCACTGAGGCTTTATCGTCCCTCAGAAGAACTGCACCCCCCATGACCCATAGATATCTACACCATAGATTACTAGCGAGTTACGGTTTAACCAACTCAAAACTTTTCACTTCCAGGACAGGCCCAATCATGGCGATCGTCATGACATCTTCCCGCACTTGCCCTTTGACCTTGACCTGCAATCCGGGCTGGAGCAAATCATGGGGTGCATCCTTGAAAATCTCATAGGTGACTCCTTTGTCCGTCACTAGCGCCCAGGTGCCTGCCCCCATGCCTGATCGCTGAACCGTGCCTTCAACCGAGATACTCATGATTCACTCCTGAATTTGCTGCTTTTGCGGATAGGTAGGCCAGCCCAAAACAAAGACCTGCATTAAGGAGCAGAAAAGCTTGAGCGATCGCTCCATTGCCTAGCCACAAAACCGAGGGCGACAGCACAGCACTTACCGTTAGACAAGCTGCCACTCCTAATGCTGAACCGATAGTAAACCATTTCCACTGAGGTTGCCCCAATAGCAGAGCCACCAGAACCAAAGGAATCAGGACGCTCGCAAAAATTGGATTCAGCACAGAACTCCCTTGAATTGCCCCCCCTAACTCTGGAATGGAACTCCCCAAAATTCGGAACGGGAATTGCGGCAAATCAAAAATATAAAACCCACGCAAAAGAATAAACCAGTGCTACCAGCCACCAGCCCACTGCCCAGAAACCCACTCCCCAGGGGCAGATAGGCTCGCAGCAGCCATGCGAGCAGGTAAGACCCCACGACCATTGCCAACTTCGGGGCTAGGGCCACCACCCCACCATCAAACCAAAATCTCAAATTGAGATAGCCATGTCGCGCAGCCAGCGAAAGAAGTCTCTCACATCCAGGTTTTCTTGCTGCGCCATGCGAACAGCAGCGTTGGCATCTAGTTGTCCGGCTCCAAAGTGATTTAAGTCGTCGCCTTTGACGACCCGTGCCGATCGCTGCAACACAGTAGACACTGTTTGGGGATCGGTCACACCAACTGACTTAATCAAAGCGGCTACTCCTGCCACATGGGGAGCCGCCATGCTGGTGCCCTGGAAAGAGGAGAACACTGCCTCTCCCGCTTCGGGATCGATAGTGTTTTGCAAAATGCCACCTGCTGGTCCATTTGCTGTAGAGCCACCTGGTGCAGCAATATCAACCCCAGCACCGAAGTTAGAGTAGGGAGCTTTGGCCCCCGTTGCATCGATCGCCGCAACTGCAATCACATGGGGATAGCGGGCTGGATAACTGGCCGCATTGGTGTTAGCGTTACCTGCTGCCGCTACCACAACCACACCTTTACGATGAGCATAATCGATCGCCTCTCTTAAAATTGCGGCATCGCCGCCACCCCCCAAGCTCATGTTAATTACATCAGCATTATGGTCGGTTGCAAACCGGATAGCCTCAGCAATATCTGCCACTGTGCCGCCGCCCAATCCACTCAGCACTTTCAGCGGCATAATGCTAGCTTCATAGGCAATCCCAGCTACGCCAAAGCCATTGTTGGTTGATTGAGCGATTGTCCCGGCCACATGAGTGCCATGCCCGTTATCATCGGAGGCATGGGTGCGATCGCCCACAAAGTCATAGCCTGCGACAAATTTCGTTTGCTTCAGATCAGGCACTGGGCTAACGCCAGTATCAATCACTGCCACTGTGACCCCACTGCCCTTGGTTTCATTCCAGGCCGATTCAATATTGATGCTGCGTAAGTTCCACTGTTTGCCGTAATCAGGGTCGTTAGGAATCTCTAGCGCTTGATACATATAATTTGCGTCAATCGCTTCGGTGGCATTCTTTAAGTCAGACTGACGCAAGGCTTTCAGCAGGCTTTCTTTGCCCTTGATCACATAAATGTGATCTGCCTGAGAAAATTTGCTGTTGAGCTGTGGCGTGACGTGGTAATTCTGCGAGATAGACTGTAACGCTTGCTCCAGTTGGGTGGCACTCAAATCTTCCCGAAAATCCAACACAATCGACTGATAGTCTCCCTGATTTGCCAACCCAGGGTAGCTTAGAACTGCCCAAGCCAAACTCACCACAAACAGACCGATTAGCCAGAATTTTCTCATATGCGATCGCCCAATATGTCCTACCAAGATAGCTCAGACAAACGAGGTAATGGGGACTCAAGTTCAGAGACTAAGTCTGAGCTTGTTACAACCCTTAATTGACTTTGAAAGGCGAATTATGCATCAAATACAAAAAAATGGAGTACAGGTTTCCCTGTACCCCATTCGTCAGATTGAACTTTTGCCTAAACTCTAGATACCCACTATGAGATTTTTTGATTGAGATACAGCCACCAGCGCTGTTCTCATGCATCTCCTCACCCATCTGAAAGAGAATGAATATCTTAGCCCGCAGCTTGGGCTGGTTTTTGGCTAACGACGGGGCGAGACTTAAATCGAGCTTCTGTAGCTGGATCAACGGTGGAAAACTCAATGTGATTGAGTAGCGTCGTGACAAAAGCAAACAGCAGAAACGGTAAAGACAGCACCAAGACTAATCCCACAGTCGCCAAGGCATAAATGGGGCGGCTGGCTCCCATCAGCGCCAATGCCGACGCTAAGCTAATGAACAGAACAACCAACCAGACGATGATCTGACCGTAGATGTCCCCAAAGGTCAACGTACAGACCATCCGATATTTTTTCATTTCCATAAACTTATCCCCAGCGATATGCTTACTTAATGTTTTACATTAAGTCACACTTAGAGCGATAGGGGTTTAGCTAATTTTTAACAGTCGCAATAGTTCTTTATAAAGCGAGGCAAAGTGAGGATGAAAGATGATAAAAATGAGCCAAAAAATGACCGAAGTCAATCGCTCGATAGATAGAGATACAAAGTAAAATATTTGTTCTTGATTCTTTATCTTCTAAGTTTTATCTTGGCACCATGCCCGATCGCTTCCTCCTGTTCTACAAGCCTTATGATGTGCTGTCGCAGTTTACCGATGAAAAATCTGAGATACCCCATACCACCTTGAAAGAGTATATCTCTGTGCCTGGTATATATCCAGTGGGAAGACTCGATCGCGATAGCGAAGGTTTACTCCTGCTAACAAATAATGGACGCATTCAGCATCAGCTCAGTGATCCTAAATTTCAGCATCCTCGAACTTACTGGGTACAGGTAGAACATTATCCTGATGAAACTGCATTGCAGAAGTTACGTCAAGGGATAGTCATTCAAGACTATTGCACTCGCCCAGCAAAGGTGCAGCTACTAGAACCCGAACCCCATCTACCACCCCGCCATCCTCCTATCCGCTCTCGTAAATCTATCCCTACTGCCTGGATTGAAATGACACTGACTGAGGGCAAAAATCGGCAGGTACGACGAATGACTGCTGCGATCGGGTTTCCCACTTTGCGACTGGTGCGCGTGGCGATTGCCCATCTCCATCTGGAAGGGCTACAACCCGGTCAGTGGCGCGATCTGACGCCAGCAGAACTTCAACCTCTATTGAAGCCATCGTTTAAAAATAAGCTTAAGCTAATGTTTTGCGGCTCTGATGGGCTGCTATAACAATTCGAGCACAGGCTTCAGCATCAGATAAAGCCTGGTGATGATCCAGGGAAATAGCGAGATACTGACAAACATTGGGCAATTTAGTGGGATAAATGTTCCAAACCTGCCGGGCAAGCTGTACCGTGCAGATAAAATCATGGGGAGGCTTAGCAATCCCATAAGTGTCGCAGCAGCCGTATAAAACGCGGCGATCAAACGAGGCATTGTGAGCTGCTACAAAATCCACCTCTGTAAAGTGTTCTGCCAAAGTTGACCAAAGTTCACCAAAGTTAGGTTGTGTCACTACATCTTCCCATCGGATGTTGTGAATATAGGTAAACTCAAATTGTTGCTGCGGAGGGCGAATCAGGAAATAGCTCTTCTGAACAATCTGGTTATTCTCGACTCGGACTAGACCGATTGCACAAGCACTATTCGAGTTTCGATTAGCCGTTTCAAAATCTAACGCAAGGAAGCTAACCATGATTATTCCTTCACTCAAGATTCTTCACTCAAGCTGACGAGCCGCCCTAGGAGCCAGCGCGGCTTTTCAAGTATTCCTATTCAACACTCCTAAAATGGTGTCAAACCATCTTAACCCGATCGTTAGGTCACCTAAGAAAGTCTATCAAGAAGTTCGCGCTCCTTAACCCACACAATGATTCAAACACACGAGAGAAGTGCGCCAGCTTTTAGCAGATCTCTAGTTCAGACCTGGCGTTATCTCTTTGCAATATCTCTTTGCAATATGAAAAAGAAGGGTTGGGGTACACCTTTGAAATCCATTAAACCGAATACTGTGTTATCGTCTACCTTTCTAAAAATGTCATGAATTGGCAAATGGTCATAAATCATGGTTGCACTCACTTTTTGGCGATACTCCATCATCCGAATCCTGGACTGACTTGCCTCCGTTTTCAATAGCGAAGTCATAAATCGAAGAACAGGTTTCATAGCTTGAAGCTTGAGAATGGGCAGACGCAGCCCCAAATTCATCACCAGTGGACTCGGAGAAATCTTAAATATCTGATTATTACCATCTAAAAACAATAAGGGGTGAACCTGATCGGGATCAAGAAACTCCTTTCCATACCAATTTGTCGTTTCTAAGAAGCCATCTAGTGGGTGATTTGTACGAAGCTCAGATCCTTGCCACCGACCCATCATGAATTCTAAGTTCACAGGATCTAATGCATCAAAAATTTCTAAAGCTTCCCCAGTAGTAGCTTCTCCACGTTGCAGTCTTGTTTTGAACTTTTCCAAAGTGCTTACCTTAGTTGCTTAGCCACCGGTCAGATTGAGATAAAGATAAGTCAAAAACTTTTTTGAATTCCAACCAGTGCTCTACTCAGAAAAAATCAAGGGGTAGTGCGTTCGCGGAGCGAGTGCAAAGCACTCACATTTGGCTCGCGTCGTGAGTAAAATGCCCACACTGACAACCCATCAAAATTAAATTGACAGACTACTGGAGTACGTTTGGAGTACGTTGAACATAAATCTATCAGATATTCCTGTTAGGGTAAACACTCGTACTAGCAAGTGTATCTAAGTACTTCCTGTTTTGAATTCAAAATAGCCATTTTGGACTTCGACAAATTATCTTTTTTCAAAAAAATAAGCGATTAGCGATTCTGAGTCACCGCCCCACAGAGTAAATTGGTCAAATTGCTGCCAATCAAGAGTAGTACAAAAGATTGCTACAGCAGGGGGTACGGCTAAAGAGCTAATTCCATGCCTAGTATAGTATTGATCAACTGAATCTCCTGGCTATGCTGGCGACGCTCAGTAATAAAATCAGTAATAAAACAAGCCTTGTGTGTCAAAAAGCTTGTTTTGTAAGCATTTCAAAATAGGGGCAGAGGGACTTGAACCCTCACGACTTATACAGTCAACGGATTTTAAATCCGCAGCGTCTACCATTCCGCCACGCCCCCAGAATCGGGTGAGAAGCTGTGATTGATTGAAGCCATCACACAACAACTATACTATTGCACCACTATTTGGGAGATTTGTGCAACTAATCTATTTTGATTTCTATCAGAGTCAGCGTCATGCCCCTGCCAGACCCTTGTTGAAGGGGTATAAAACCTAGATTTTTGACAATAATGCCCGTTGACAGACCGAGTTAGGCGTCGTTTAGAACCTTAAACCCAAACCACCTTGGACTGAGGCTGCTGTGCCGCCGCTATTTTTATATGCATCAAAAGCAATAATAGCGTTGCCAA
The DNA here is from genome assembly GCA_012034795.1 of Leptolyngbyaceae cyanobacterium CRU_2_3. Taxonomy (GTDB): domain Bacteria; phylum Cyanobacteriota; class Cyanobacteriia; order Elainellales; family Elainellaceae; genus Drouetiella. The sequence goes on along the minus strand of JAAUOQ010000118.1, from coordinate 3,706 downwards.
AGAGTACAAGATTACTGGATGGAAAGCTGTAATCAATTCCAGGTTGGAGCACGAAGCTAGTTTGATCACCTAATGGAGAAGAATTGGTATTACTGCTACTACCGCCTTGAAAGGCAACGCCTGCGCCAATATAAGCATCAGTTTGCCAGTTCAGTGGCACGTCGTAGGAGACAGTTGGAACGATCGCTGTTCTATCGCTAATTAACGCTTGAGCACGCAGTGAAATTGGCACTTCTAGCAGACGATAGCGTATCGCCACAACGCCACCTGCTGGGTTGCCGCCATTGCTGGAATCATTTGCCACATTTACAGAACCTCCAACCCCAATGTAGCTGCCGTAAGCAGCCTGAGCAGCAACTGGAGTAGCCGCAGACAGCAAAAACCCGCCAAATGCCAAGCTGGAAAGCGCGATCGCCCCCAATCTCATGAGCTGAGAGTTTTGATATTTGGGACTGTTCATTATAAAACTCCTCGAAATTAAGAGACAAGGAAGACTCAACAATTTTCAAACGATAGCTTAATCCTTAGCAAAATTCCACTGAATCGAGAATGATTCCAGCAACGAGCGCTATCCTAAAATCATTGTTTTCTTAAAATGGAGTAATTTGCTTAGTAGCACTCATCGAGTCTTAAACTTATTTCGATCAGCAGTTGTCTTTGCCTATATAGCGATCCTAAATCAGTCATGAGAACACCAAAAAAGGGTTTGGGGACTTCGTCCCCAAGAAGAGAAGGTTGCGGGAGCAACGCCCTTCTCACAAATCATTGGAGATTGCTATACGTATAAACCTAAAGGATGGTACTGAAACCAGATGAATCCATAGAAAATTGAATGTATTTTACATAACATTTAACAGTCTATTCACATAAATGGATCAGTCTCAAATAGGTTTAATTCTCAATTCCAAACTTGTGAATTTAACTCTAGAAACTGGGGCGATATCTTAGTGTAACTTTAAGCGTATACAGTGATTAGAAAGCTCAGGTAATCGTTAGTGTTATCTTAAATGTGTATATGTCTAGTCAATTATTTTGGTCGATTTTCCAAACGTACTCTTTGAAATTCTGCATTATTTCTAAACAGCCAGACTCCTGTCCTTAAGGCTGTTAAGGCGAATCAAGATTAGGGTACTCTAGGACAAAAGCTGCTAAGCCATTTCCATTATTTAAATTTTTGAATTCGCCTGCCATGTTGAAACTTCTCCGAGTTGCTTTGTTTCTCCCCACTTTTCTATGTCCATTGGTCACAAGTCCTGTTGCGCCAGCGATCGCTCAAGAACGACAAGGGTGCTTCATGGTCAATTCAGCAGGACTGCTGATCGATTTATCAGATATTTGCCCTGCGGCGGCGCAGGTTTTGCAAACTTCTGCAACTCCAGAGTTGGGGACGAGGGGATATCCAGGCAACGCTTAGATGGGCAACAACCGACGATTTAGACTTAGCCGTGACTGACCCCAGTGGGGATACTGCTACCTTTTTTAATCCGAGCGTGGCTTCAGGTGGGCAATTAGATGTAGATGCTAATGCAGGGTGCGGTAACCCAACTCAAATACCGATTGAAAATGTTTTTTGGCCCCCCACTCAAGCTCCTCAAGGCGACTACACAGTTTCTGTGAATTTGTTTGCGCGCTGTCAAGGATCTGGCCCTGTCTCTTTCACAATCACGCTACTCGTTCAAGGAAATACCCAAACCCTAACAGGCACAGTAGACGAGCAAAATCCAATTGCAACTTTCCCATTCTCCCTGCCCCAGCAACAGTGATAATCGAGTCAGCCGCGATTGAGTTAAGGGTTTCTATCTCAAGAACACTTCAATTTCAAGGGCAGTTCATTGAACAATGTCAGGCAATAACTGCCGCTATCAAAAGTGAGTCTGGGCAGTTCTAAAAACAGAATTCAACAGATTCTTACGATGAAAAATAGAAATTTGAACTATCCTTAGAAACAGGGAATCTTTTAAAGCCAATCAATCGTCGTACCGGCACAAGTTTATCCAATCGTCACACTTTTTACTAGCAATCAGTTGGGGAGTAGAGGAATGGGCCAAGTTTCACGGCAAATTTCACGGCAAATTTCACGCCCGGTTTTCTTGGGTGCAATCAGTGCAATTCTGGCTTTGACCATTGGGGGATGTGGTGGCGAAACCCCCACTACTGAAAGCCCCACGGTTTCACCGTCAGGAACAGCATCTGTTGCTGGAACTCCTCCTTCTCCTGATATTTCCGCCTCACCAGGGCAGCAAGCCACTAATCCCGCTTTCCCCAATCCAACGGTTAGTTCGCAAAATTCTGCTCCTAGAGGGCTGTTGCCGCCTGATTTGATTAGCTCCACAGATCCGAATCAGCGGGTGCGTCAAGTTCAGAGCAATCGTGCTGATCCTTTTGCACTGTTGCCGACCACTCCCACTGTCCAACTACCACCGCCACCACCCGTTGCAACTCCAGCTTCCACTAACTCATCTCCATCCTTGCGGCAGCCAAGCGCTAACCGGACTATCCCTGCCAGTAACGGTAGGCTGGCACCCATTCCAAATCTCGTTCCACGTACCCCTTCAATTCCGATCATTCCACCCCCTCCTCAGCCTAATCTGGCAAGAGCCGTAAAGGTGACGGGTGTGGTGCAAGTGGGAGATTCGACGTATGCCATCGTCAGTGCGCCAAACGAACCCACCAGCCGTTATGTTCAAGCAGGACAGCGCCTCTCTAACGGACAAGTCTTAGTCCGACGGATTGAAACCCGTGGATTGGAACCCCGTGTGGTTCTGGAGGAAAACGGCATTGAGGTGGATAGAGCGGTGGGCGAAGGCGGTATTCCTGCCACCCCTTCTCCTGCTGCTGCTATACCCAATACGGTTGTACGAGGCTAGGTTGGAGCCAAACATCAGGAGTAGACTAGACTTTCCGGTGCCACTGTAAGGTTTGAGGTGTTTAGCAATAAAACTTAAAACCTAAAACGAACCGATAGTCCTGCCAGAGTAGTACGCTGAGAGACGATTATCGTTTTATATCACCCTTTTGCAGCCTCTACAGGAGTGGCTTGAGATTGCGAATCGTGGATTTTAGATTACAGCAGCGTCAATCTAAAATCGCAATTCAGATCTAAATCCACTCAGGCTGGGTCGCAACAGGGCCGGATTTATTAAGATCAGTATCCCTGAAGGAAAATACTCATGGTTCAACGTGGCTCTAAAGTCAGAATCCTCCGGAAGGAATCCTATTGGTTTCAAGACACAGGCACCGTGGCATCTATTGATCAAAGCGGTATCAAGTATCCTGTGATTGTCCGTTTTGACAAAGTTAATTATGCTGGTGTCAATGCTAACAACTTTGCTATCAGTGAAGTTGTAGAGGTTGCGCCTCCAACCAAAAAATCTGCCGCTTCAACGGCAACTTCTGGAGGCAAGCAGACCCCAATTGACGAGCGTGCTCGCAAAACTGGACAAGGTACACCCCAAACCACTGCTGATGCCCCTGGTGGAAGCCCTACTTCCGAGGGCGATCCTAACCAAGGAACTGAAGCTCGCTAAGCTTCAACTTATTGAATTTGTGCCGGAATTACCTGAAGTTGAAACAGTTCGTCGGGGTTTGAACCAGGTGACGCTGGGTCAAACCTTGTGGGGTGGGGATATCTTGCTCGATCGCATGATTGCCCACCCTTTTTCTGCGGCTGATTTTTTGACAGCTATGCAAGGAGCCGCGATCGCTC
>JAAUOQ010000117.1 GCA_012034795.1 Leptolyngbyaceae cyanobacterium CRU_2_3 | reverse complement strand
GAAGGGCTTAGGGTACTACATGGTGATTTATTTGGCAGGGCTACAGTCTATTCCAGGAGATTTATATGAAGCGGGGGCGATCGATGGTTCTGATGGCTGGCATAAACATTGGGACATTACGTTACCCCTGATGCGTCCCTATTTGTTTCTGGTAGCAGTCATTTCTGCCATCTCTGCTACCAAAGTCTTTGAAGAAGTTTTCATTATGACTCAAGGTGGCCCGCGTAGCAGTTCCAAAACGCTGGTCTACTATGTTTACGAAAGTGCTTTCCAAGATCTGGAAATTAGCTATGCCTGTACGATTGGCTTGGTGATGTTTTTGCTGATTCTGAGTTTGTCAGTCTTGCGCTTGGCCCTGAATCGCCAACCTGCCACTGACCTGCAATTTTAAAATTTCTCCAAGTTAGCGCCCTAAAAAATTTAGCTCCTCAAAAATGCCCGATTGGTTTTATCCCTATCCCCCTTTGATTTCTGGCACCTTAATTCAGCGGTATAAGCGGTTTTTTGCAGATATTGCCCTGGATGGTGAAACCATCACTGCTCACTGTGCTAATACTGGGCCAATGACCGGCATCTGTATCCCCGGTAACCGCGTCTTGCTTTCTCACAGCGATAGCAAAACCCGCAAATTACCTTACACCTGGGAAGCGATCGAGGTGAACGATCTCCGACCGACCTGGGTGGGAGTTAACACCGCTTTGCCTAACCGCTTAATTAAGGCAGCTTTGATGGCCAAACTTTTCCCAATATTAGGAGACTATGAGCAAGTCCAAAGCGAGGTGCCCTACGGTACTGATCAAAAAAGCCGAGTTGATTTCCTGTTAACGAGCCAAGCCCTGCCCCCACTTGCGCTCCCCCACTTCCTCTTCCCCCCACTCCCCCATCCCCCATCTACATAGAAGTCAAAAACACCACCTGGACAAACGGCAAAGTTGCCCTTTTCCCCGATACCGTCACCACACGTGGACAAAAGCACTTGCGAGAGTTGACGGCGTTGCTGCCCTACGCCAGAGCCGTGATGCTGTATCTGATCAATCGGGGCGACTGCACCCACTTTGCCCCTGGGGATAACGCTGATCCCGTTTATGGGAAGCTGTTGCGGGAGGCGATCGCCCAAGGTCTAGAAGTTTTACCCTGCCGCTTTGAGGTAACACCTACTGGGCTGCGATATTTAGGACTGGCAAAGTTAGTGATTTAAGCGGGCTATTTAAGCTGGGCAGCGATCGCTCAGTTTTTCTTTAGAATTGCGTTGAAACTCAGCTTTAGGTTGGTAAACTATTCTCAACTATGATTCTCAATACAAATTCTCAATCTGCTTGTGAGCCGATACTCTTGTCCCCCTAGCTCCTGATTCCTGCTCTATCCTGAATCTTCTCTATCCTGAATATAGAAACCCTAAACCTGTAGCAACAGAATCTACAAAATCTTAAGCAGAGGCTTGCCTCTACTCAGCTTTCAACTCTTTTCTGGATGCCTATGCCCCCCCTTGTTGCCAACTACTATCTCACCTATCGGTGCAATGCCCGCTGCCATTTTTGCGATATTTGGGCCCTAGAACCCAAGCAAGAAGCCAGTTTTGAAACCATTCAGCATAACCTACGCGACTTGAGACGGCTAGGGGTGAAGTATGTAGACTTCACAGGTGGAGAACCCTTGCTGCGATCGGATGTGAACCTAGTCTTTGCTGAAGCCAAGCAGCAAGGGTTTATCACCAGCATGACAACCAACACCATCTTGTATCCCAAACGAGCCAAGGAAATGCAGGGACTGGTAGATTTCCTCAATTTCTCCCTAGATGGCGGTGATGCTGAAACCCACGACCACTCCAGAGGGGTGAAGATCTTTGATACCCTGGTGGAATCGGTCAAAATTGCCCTGTCGCTGGGCGAGTTCCCTGTGCTGAACCATACAGTGACGGCCCAAAATTTCCAACGCATTGGTGAAGTGGCACAGCTTGGAGCACAGTTGGGCGTGCGGGTGTGGCTCAACCCGGCCTTCACCGCTCATGAACACTACAACAGTAAGAAAAACCCGACGCCAGAAATTGCCAAGGCGATCGAGTCTGCTGCTAAACAGTATCGCAATGTGGGCTATAACAAAGCGGCATTGGCGTTTATTGAAGCAGGCGGCAATGACATTAACAATCCCCGCTGTAAAGCAGTGGATGCCGTCATTGCCATTTCGCCGAATGACGAACTGCTGCTTCCTTGCTACCACTTTGCCCAGGCTGGAATTTCTATTGCCGGCCGGCTGTACGACCTTTACCGAGAATCAGCAGAGGTTGAAAAATATCGCCAATCTCAGGGCAAACTATCGGTGTGTGAAGGCTGCACGGTTTGGTGTTACCTGATCCCCAGCTTCTTTAAAGGTTTAGATAAATACTGGTTCCTCAATCAAATGACCTATGCCGGAGAATTCTTGGCGCGAAAGCGATTCGTACAGAAATCTACCCATCAACTCACTCCTGTCTGATTTATCAGTGCTTTCTGAACCAGGCGATGATGGCACCCCTAGCCCCTACGATCGCGGACTAGAAGGACGTAGACGCAAAGCGGCGATCGCGCTGACTGCTATCTGGAGCAGTACGATCGCCCTACATCTGTCTGCTTGGGGTTCTTGGTTAGTGCTAGGTTTAACCACCATCATGGGCATTCATGCCCTACGTTTGGTATTTGCGCGATCGGTGCCGCTGCCAGACTCCCTAACTGGAGATGATCCAGAGGATTACCCTTATGTGTCACTCATGGTGGCGGCCAAAAATGAGGAATCGGTGGTGCAGTCGCTGGTGGAAGACCTTTGCAAGTTGGACTATCCTGCCAGCCGTTATGATCTCTGGATTATTAACGATGCCAGCACCGATCGCACACCTCTAGTGCTCGATCGGCTAGCTCAGGATTATCATCAGCTTAACGTTGTCCATCGTCCCCCCAATGCAGGTGGGGGCAAGTCTGGGGCGCTAAACCAAGTTCTGCCCACCACACAGGGAGAGATCATCGCCGTTTTTGATGCCGATGCCCAGATCCCTAGCGATCTGCTGTTGCGGGTTGTGCCGATGTTCCAACGACCGCAACTGGGTGCGGTACAGGTGCGAAAGGCGATCGCCAATGCCATGACGAAACCTCTGGACACGGGGACAGGAAGCCGAAATGGCTGTAGATAGCTACATGCAGCAACGACGAATTGCCCTAGGCGGTATTGGTGAACTGCGGGGCAATGGTCAGTTTGTCCGGCGGGCGGCTCTAGAGCGCTGTGGCGGTTGGAATGAGCAAACCATCACTGATGATCTGGATCTGACCCTTCGTCTGCATTTGGATCAGTGGGACATTGACCTGCTGATGCACCCTGCCGTCGGTGAGGAAGGGGTGACCCGGTTGACTGGCTTGTGGCATCAGCGCAATCGCTGGGCGGAGGGCGGCTATCAGCGTTACCTTGACTACTGGCGAATGATTGCCCGCAACCGCCTGGGAACTCGGAAAACCATCGATTTGTTTCTGTTTTGGCTGACGCAGTACGTGTTGCCTACTGCCGCAGTTCCCGATTTTTGATGGCGATCGCCCGCAATTCTTCCCCGATGCTGCTGCCTGTGACTAGCCTGACGGTAACGCTATCGATGCTGGGGATGTTTGTGGGACTGCGACACACACAAACGAAACTGACAGGACAGGAGGGTCGGCGGCGGCGTGTTCCCCTCTCGGTGTTGATCACGTTGATCCAAACCCTATTCGGCACATTCTATATGCTGCACTGGTTGCCTGTGATGGCTAGCACAACCGCTCGGATGTCTATTCGTCCCAAGCGTTTGAAGTGGGTGAAGACGGTTCATCACGGCAGTAATGAAGTGTGGCTTGATGTCATGCAAGATGAGGGTTAAAGCCTAGTTTTCTAGTAAGATCTTTTCAAAATGGGCAGAAATACGGTAGCAGAACATGCCCTGTATCCGCGTAACTGGACATGTTCATAGCCCCCCAATCGGGCATATACTCTGTCCTCTAGAGAGGTTGAGGATCGGGTCATTGATTCCTGATATTGCCCTGACCTAATGCCCTAGGAGCTTTAACAATGGCAAGTCAAAAGGTTCTGATTGTCGATGATAGTAAAGCCATGCGGATGCAGGTTAGGGATATGCTGCCCAAAGGCAATTTTGAGGTCTTGGAAGCCAGTGATGGTGTAGAAGGGCTAGAAATTATTAATCAAGAAAATCTCAGTCTAATCTTGGTTGATTTCTTTATGCCTCGGATGAATGGCTGGGAAGTGGTGCAGAAGTTGCAAGACAATCCTAAGCTGAAGACTATCCCGGTCGTGATGATGTCGGGACGCAAAGAAGATGTTGAGCAGGCGGTTCCCGACCAGTTTAACTACTTTGAATTTGTCGGCAAACCCTTTGAGCAGACAATGCTGGTGCAGGCTATTAAGTCGGCGATGGTAAAAGCCAGAATCCGCCAGCAGTCTATCCCCAAAACAGGTTTAGATGCAAACCCTAGTGTGATCGCGCCTAAACCTGCCACTTCGCCGCCTACTGTATCCGCCAGCAGCAATCCAGAGATTCAAGCTCTCCAGATGCAACTGGAAACCCTGCGCCAGGAAAACATAAAACTACGGGCTGAGGTTGACGGTCTGAAAAAACAAGTCGGGCAAATTATGACCTTTATTCGACAAAAGTTGAAATAGCTGAATATTGCCTGTGCTCTTTCGGTCCGCACCACGCTCCAGTAAATAGAGAGCTTCAGCGAAAACAAACGATCAAGCTTCAGTTTCTAGCCCTGCTACGACGACGGCGCAAAAGGCAAAAGCGGCAACCAGAGGCATGGGACAATCAAGCAGGCAAGTGGAGGCGATCGCTGCAATTGTTGAGGCGATCGCCGCAAAACACCAGCCTTTTTCGGCGGCAGTTAAGCCATATTCTTGTTTCATCATTTGGAGAGCCGGAGTCGGAATGGGCAACGGCATGACCCCATTAGGTGGAAAGGCCCAATATTCGTTGCGACGCTGAGCAAACGGCTCACTCCAGCCATTTTCAGCGCACCAATTTTCGATCCAGGTCAGACAATAATGATTCATAAAACGGGTTTTAACGTCTTAGCTAGCAAGTTGACGAATTCAGCGATTGCAGGTTGATAGGACTATGCGATAGAACTCCATAGAACATCACCCTATTTGAGTGCAAAAACCTTAGCTTATAGAGGCTAGCAGAGAGATCTAGCCCACAGGTTTATGGGGACATCAAAATTTACGCAATGGCAGATAGTTTTAAGTTGCGTAAAGCTTAAATCAAGCAACATTACAGCTTCAACCAGTTGCATGAAGACTTGCAAAGGAACTATAAATCCGGCATGATTTTGACCATGAGCTTGATGTCAATTCTGGTATACAGCAATTTTAAATCAGTCTCAAATCAGTCATGAGAAAACCAAAAAGGGGTTTGGGGAAGAAGTCTCCAAAGAGAGGGCAACGCCTCCTCCACCTCGTTCTCACAAACCATTTAGGACTGCTATAGTCTCAGATTTCTACCCTTTCTGACTCCATCGCTTTACTTATGAACGATCTCGCCAGGAAAGATTTTTTCTTTTGTTTGGGAATTTGGTTGGCGATCGAAATTGTTTGCTTTGCCCTCTTACCCGCCCTACGACTAGCGCAAGCGGTTAATCCTACTGACTTTTGGTTTTTCTTCAGTTTGGGTTTAGGAATCGGTGGAGCAGGGTTAATTGCCTGTGCTACCCAAATGACAGCCACTTTAGGGTCTCGAAAAAAACTCTCTCGCAGTGTGACTTGGGCTTTCGCCCTGCTGCTAAGTTGGTTGGGATTAGTGGGGATTGCCTTTGCCACTAATGTTTATCAGCGCCCAAATTTTTGGCACGTTCTTTGCCTTGCTTCAATCCTAGCTCTAGCTTGTCTTCAAACTATCACCTGCCACAGCAGCACGGTAAACCCCATCATGGCTAGGTGTTGGGGCACTAAACTCCCAAAAGGCTGACGAGCAATTTTTTGGGTTAGCAAGAGGCTGAGTAGTGCAGTTGCCAGTAGGGTTGTACCTTGTAAAAAAGCAATTACAGCAGGATCGGCAGCGATCGCTGGAGCCTGGAACCCGCTGATCCCCAAGGTGGCAAAGGTCACTGGTACAACTTGCCCCATTTCGGTCAGTCCCAGCCGGAGATAGTGCGCGATGTTAGCTCCTAGAACTAGGGGTAAATAGCCGTAGGACAGTACCACAAAGTCAAAAGGCTTCGGGTTGCTGGAGCGAAGGATGCGGATTATCTGGTGACAAAAGAAGGCGATCGCGCCTGGAATCAGCAAGATCCCCGTTGAAAGGGTCGCATGAGTTACAAAATTCTCTAAGTCCACCGCCCAGCCTAAATGGGCGACAATTTCGGGCAATCGATGCAGAAAAACGGCTCCTAACAGCAAGAACAGCAGCGCCACTTCTGCCGGAGCAGGCGTATGGGTTGTCCAGAGTTCAATACCAGGCGGTCGCAAGTTGAGTTCTACCGAACGATGGGGACAGGCTTTGAGACAAGTCATGCAAAGCACACAATCTCGGTTGTCCTGTAACTGAGCGGGGTGAGAATAGACCGGACAGCCACCTGTTTCTAGACCTTCTCCTTTTTGAGGACCGCCCTTGTAGCACTGGTATGTGGTACAGGATGCGGCACAGATGCCTTGCTGAGCACGCAGTTCAATCATGGCCAGTTTGCCAAACATGCCGTTCATGCCGCCAATTGGACAGAGATAGCGACACCAAAAGCGCCGTTCAAACAGCGTTGAGAAAATCATCGCCCCTGCGGTAATCAGCAGCAGCAGGCAAGCCGACAGGTAAGCGGTATTCTCTAACTCCCATAGCTCTTCCCACAGCAGAATCAGGGCGAACAAACCCAACAAGAACCACCCTCCCCACTGCTCTGCTTGCTGGCGCGGCCAGGGCAATAACTTACGAGGAAAAAGCCGAAGCGAGAGTGTTTGAGTCAGTTCACCATAAATCATGAATGGGCAGACCGAACACCAGAGGCGACCAACAAATGGAAAAGCAATCAGGATCAGCAGCCACCACCATGCCCAGAAAAATTGAGAGCAATATTGGCATCGCGACTCTGCGGCCCCAAAAATAAAATGGCAACAACGATCGCAAAAGCCCACAGCGTAAAGCCATAGTTAATGCGATCAGTCCACCAAGGACTGCGAAGAAATTGCCGGAGAGGCGGATAAGTATTCAACAAATTGAGCCGGAAGCGTTTGCCTTTAGTGCTCGTAGACCAAAAGACTTCTTCAGTCAGCACAGGTGCGCCATTGGATTGAATCACTGCCCGTTTCACCAGACTCTCAAGTTCTGCCAGATTGCCCGGAAAATCATAGCCTTGTAGACGGCGGAGCGCTTCTGGGGCAACTTGGGGCTGAGGCAGCCCATTAGCACGACAGAATAAGCTGATGTAATAGGTAACCTGTGCAGCAATATCAGCTTTAGTGACGCGCAGGGGCGGTACTTTGATGATGTGTACCTTCAGCTTTTTAAAGTTCAGTTCTGGTAGGTTACGCTCCGCCGTCATTATGATCCGGGCTTGCGATCGCTTCATTTCCGCCACTGCCCCTTCCCGGCTGACTGGAGAATAGTCTCCAGTGGCTAAGACATGCTGAATCTTGCTTTCCAGATCTTTGGGTAAATCCTGGATATTGTTCAGCATAATGGTGCCTGTGCCCAGCCACTCCAGCAGTCCAGGTTTGCCCCCTGCACGCCCAAACAGTTCAGCACCATTGGGTTGCAAGGTATCGCAGTTGACTTTGATCAACGGCTGTTTGCGGCTCTCCGAACCAAAATGAATCAAGGCTGCGATGTTGTCTTTGCCCAGCCCTGGTTCACCAAAGATCAAGGTTGGCTGGCGATCGCCTGCTGCTTTACGAACGTCCTGGCGCAGCCGCACTGCATAGCGACTGGCTCCAACAATGCCTTGCCTCACCTTGGGCACCAAGTAAGGACGGAGAGCCATTTGTCGCTCTTGTTCAAACGCCAGTTGGGCGGCCATCTGGTCAAGCTCTGCCGCGAGTTGCCGTGAGAAAGTACGGCTGATTTCTGGGTACGCCTCTATCAACATCAGGAATGTTTGACGAGGAATCTCCCAGAGTTGGCATTCGCTGAGGGTGATCACCGTTTGCTCTACGGGCTGATCTAGCAATAGTTCTTTGAGATGCAGCAATGAACCCGCTAGTAAACTGCTGGCTGTTGCCAGACTATCAGCGCTGGTGCGATAGGCTTCTAGCCGTCCCGATTGGAGAATGTAGAGCGCCGTAGGCGATGTATCTTCTAAGACCAAACGCCGATTTTCCTGAAGCGTTTTTTCTTGACAGGCAGAAGCGATCGCTTCTAACCCTCGATCGGACAGCGTCCCGAACTGGGTATTTTGTCGCAACCACTGGATGCGATCGCTAATCTCCATGCTCCACCCCTTTGTAGATCGATTGCCTTCCCCCCTTCTCAGGCTATGCCGATCTGATCTGTAGGTGCAGTTAACTTTGTTGAAGCTAGATGAAAGGCAATGGGTTGAAGCTGGATGAAAGCTAATCGTTCAAAACTAACTAGCCTTGGCTTTATCCAAAATTCTTACCCCCACTATAGGAGCATTAAACCGGTAAGTTTGCCCCTCTAGCTCCAGGGGTGTGCCTACTTTAACTTTGCTGTTGCCCAACACCGGACCATCATTGACTATTTGGGCATCGCCGCCCAGGGTAATAATCATATCCAGCGTGTAGTTTAACTCAGGACGCGGATCGGGGAGAGGCTTGACTGAGCCATCAGGCTGAGGGACGGCAACAGTGCGAGGTAGTGACTTGACGCTGAGGACGTTGACTTCACCGTAGGGAATATTGCGGATGATGATGTTGGTTTTCTTTTCGGCAGCTAATGCCCTCAACATCGCCTGGGGATCGGCAACCGTCAAACCGCGCACCATGACATCCACCTCAATGGGCGTGCCAGATGTACCAGTTTGCACCACAGATGAACCCGAACTACCTGGCAACAAAAACAATCCACCTACTACCAGCAAAATGACCAGCGCTGCCCCAATATCCAGGAGGCTGATTTTGCCGAACAAGCGACCTTTGGAATCTACAATAGCCATGCAGCGCGTTCCCGTCAGTAAAACAATCGAATTCTAATTCAACCTGCACTCTAGCAGCAAAGTTGCTTGAAAGATCAAGAAGATACAATTCAATTAGTAGCGCATGGAACGTATTTCCCGATCGCCCTGTTAAAATACTAACTAGATACTGATAGGAAGTAAACCAGGGAAACAAAACTTAGGTCGATCGCGTCCTGGAGGTGAGGGATTGCCAGTCCGTTTGCTTGTCTCAGCCCAACCATTCTTCATGAATTAGGTATGATTAGCTCCCTTGCTCAAATCTACGCTCAACTGCGTCGTCGCTGGTTTTACGGGTTGATTTCGCTCATGGTGGCGTTGGGCTTGGTGATTGGCACCCCTAAGCCTACTCCCGCTTTGCCCATACTCGATCTGCTGTTTCGCGGCATCCAAATCATCCAGCTTTCCAGTATGTCTGACGAGCAGGAAGTAGCACTGGGATCACGGATTAATCAACAACTCACGGCTCAAGAGTTGAAACTTTATTCTGATCGCACTATCAAAGAGTATGTGAACCAGGTGGGACAGCGATTGGTGCCCCAGAGCGATCGCCCTGATATTCCTTACGTTTTTCAAGTCGTTGATATGGATGCCGTCAATGCTTTTGCCACGATGGGCGGCTATGTCTATGTCACGAAGGGACTATTGAAAGTGGCAGACAACGAAGCCCAACTCGCGAGCGTGCTGGGGCATGAAATTGGGCATATTGCTGCCCGCCATGCCGTAGAACAAATGCGGCAACGGGCCCTCCAAGCTGGTGTGGCCACCGCAGCCGGACTCGATCGCAATACAGCAGTCAATATTGGCGTAGAATTAGCAGTCAACCGCCCCCATAGCCGTCAGGCAGAGTTTGAAGCAGACCAAAAAGGTTTAGTCAATATCGAACGCGCAGGCTATGCTCCAGGCGCAATGGTAGCGTTTCTGAAAAAGTTGCTAAACCAAGGCTCAGTTCCCACTTTCCTGAGTACCCATCCTGCCACTGCCGATCGAATTACGGCACTCAATCAGCAAATCGATCCTGCCACCGCTAATACGGGCAGTGGCATGGATGCAGCGGGCTATCGATCAAAAGTTAGCTCAATTCGGTAAACTCATTAGATCGCAAACCTCCAAATAATTCTTTCAAAACCAGGGTTTTTGGTTTTTTGGGGCGCCCGACGTGCGCC
>JAAUOQ010000116.1 GCA_012034795.1 Leptolyngbyaceae cyanobacterium CRU_2_3 | reverse complement strand
CACCTACTGAATGAAGCGATCGATAATGAATGAAATGATCGACAATGATCTGAACCCCCTTCATTAACCACTACCGATTACCCACAGTAAACACTTAAACTAAACAGGCGTAACGCTGACTATCTTACTGCCTGCTCGATTAAGCTGTTGCATCTTGTTATTCAGTTGATTGTATGGGACAAGCAGTTCTGTCGTACTGCGCCGTACAACGGTGGAATTGGGGGATGCCGATTGCATGACTCTGATTCGGTAAACATCTCCACGTCCACCACCCACAGCACCCGACAAAGAACCTGAATCAGGGGCTGTGATGGGAGATGACGTATTTCTGGCCACTTCCCAGGTTAAGCGGGGCTGTTTTCGACCCTGCGCCCGATCACTGTTCGCATAACCACGATAGAGATGGAGCAGTCGGCTAAACCCAGTTGCCCGTTGTCCAACGCGATCGGCTTGAAAATCCCGATAGTAGGGAACTACATTTTCACCAAAACTCTGTTGATATTCCAATGAGTCAATATAGGAATTAATTTCAGCTTCGTACCCCTGAGACGTGTAAAGATCTAGGTGGTAGGAAATCTCAGACTCATCGTAGGGTGCCCGGCCTAACAGATGTTTATAATTCAACTCGATAAAACGGACATGAAAGTTGGGATACAAAAACTTTTCCCGATAGAGTTCCGATTGAGCAATCGCCCGGACAAAATCCCGCACCGAGATTTTCCCCTGGCGTAAGAGCGATTCAGAACTCACTAAACGCTCACTCTGCATCAGATGTTCATTGCCCAGCACCTGACGATAGACCGCCCACATGACAGATTGCACATCATCTTGGGCCCAGTTGGGTCGCAATTCAATAGGTTTTGACTCTTCAAACGGTCTAATCCCTAATCTTCCTGCTTCTTGTAAGCCAGCCATAGCTGTCTCCCCCGCTCAACTATATGAATAGACAATTTTTCTTCAACAATTTTTAAGTTTGCGGTTCATAAAACTGCCCGGAAAGGTAAATAACTACTAATCACACTATTGATAAAGCAGCTACTTACCTTTCCGGGCTAGACGCGCAATTCTAGCTCAAAGCGTTGATTGCGTAGTCGATGTAGGAGTTGGCCTCAATTGCAGGGTCGCCACTTAAGCCGTGGTTAGCCTTGATGTGCTTGAGAGCTTCAACATACCAGCTAGGAGACAGATCAAAGGTGCTGTTGATTTCAGCCAAACCTGCGATCAGGTATTCATCCATTGGACCTGTGCCACCTGCGATCAAGCAGTAGGTGATCATCCGCAGGTAGTAGCCGATGTCACGAGCGCACTTAGCCTTACCACGTGCATCAGAGGCAAAGTTTGCACCCTGCATTTGGGTGGTGTACGGGAACTTCTGGTACACCGCATTCGCCGCACCATCAGCCAATTGTCCAGCCTTAGAAGACAGCGCTTTAGCTGCTTCCAAGCTAGGACCTGCTTGACGCAAACGACCAAACGCAACCTGCAATTCACTGCTGCTCAAAAACGACCTTGGGAATCAGCAGCTGCAACGGCTTCAGTCAATGGGGTTTTCATTGGTATGTATCTCCACTAATGCTTTACAAAGTTTTGGTTGAAAGAGTTGTGCCATTTGTCCTTGGTCATTTTTCGTCATTATGCCGTCCGTTTGATAACCGAATGGCTCAAAAACCGATGACTTGTATGACAAACAACAAAATTAAAGTCGCCTAGCCGACAGCAGCAGCAGCACGATCGAAATAGCCACCCAATTCAGAAATCAAAGAACTGCAATCACCCCGAGTGATATTGTTGGGGTCATTAGCGATCGCAATAGCCGTTTCCTTCATCTTGGCAACACCAGTCGCGACAGACGCGCCAGGAACACCCAGAGCCAGGTAGGTCTCACGCAGACCGTTCAAGCAGCGATCGTCAAGTACGCTGGAATCACCAGTGAACACAGCATAGGTCACGTAGCGCAAGATGATTTCCATGTCACGCAGACAAGCAGCCATGCGGCGGTTGGTGTAAGCGTTACCACCGGGAGCGATTAGTTGGGGTTGCTCAGCAAACAAGGCACGAGCAGCACTACCAACAATTGCGGAGGCATTGCCGGTAATCCGGTTAACCACATCAATGCGCTTGAGTCCATCTTTAACCATGGCTTGTAGAGCATCGACTTGAGCATCACTGACGTAGTCACCACGCGTGTCAGCTTGGGCAACGACCTTGGTAAACGCGTCTAGCATTGATTTAATCTCCTAATTGAGTTTAGCGAGTTATAATGTCGGGTTTTCACTGACATCACTGAAATAACGCTTAGTGATGTTCGATAGAACCGCATGATTAGTAACGGAGGAAACAAACTACAAATAACACAGGAGCTATATTGTTGATCTCACAACCTACATTATTAATCTCTCATGGTTTTCCAAAGATCTGACGCGGATAGAGTTAACTACAGATTTTCAGTAACTTAACAACATCCGTTCAGATCTAGATTTAAGGATCTCTCATATATAAATGAGAAGACCCTATAGAAATATGAAAGAGCAAAAATTTGAGAGACCCGCAATGGTTTTAGACTGTGTCTTGCGTTTGCATTTCCTAACCTCGTATTTATACTAAGACGAATAGAGCACCATCTCTCACAAGTTCTCAGAAGTTAGTATTTCTTTACAGATTGCAACAATTCGGGTGCCGATGTAAAGGGGATTAATGGTAGATTGATGGGCTGAAACCTTTGCTGGAGGAAGATTATGAAGGGTGAGTTAAGTTTGACGATCGCGAGCCGCACTTGACGAGATGGAGCGATCGCGACAGCCCTTACCCGCTGCATTCACTCATTAATTCCCTTTTTGATAGAGAACAGCATCTAAAAATATCTGAAACTATAGGACAGTTCAATTAAGTAAACCCCTTGTCAGTTATAGTTTTGCAGGTTTTATGGGACTCAAATCATTTCTTGTTTTCCATAACCTACTCTCGCTATACCAGGTCTGTCAGCCTAGATATCTCCTCAAATATTAAGGTATGCAACAGTTTTCTGAGATTGGTGCAGGACACTGTTGCTCGTCCCCTTATGATTAATGAAAAATGCTAGAACTTTGGATGTTTTGTATAAATAGGGAGTTTGTGTAAGCGTGGCTATTCCTCTACTAGCGTATTCTCCTTCCAGCCAGAACCAGCGTGTAGCGGCACTGGGTGCTCGGGATGATGAATTAATCATTTATTCAACCGATGATCTGTACTCCCCTTCAGACGTAGAGAATTTGATCAATGCGGCCTATCGCCAGATCTTTTTTCATGCCTTTAAGTGGGATCGTGAGATTGTTCTTGAATCTCAACTCCGCAACAGACAAATCACCGTGCGCGATTTCATTCGGGGACTGCTAGTCTCCAAGACCTTTCTTGACAGCTTTTACAGTAAAAACAGCAATTACCGTTTTGTTGAACACTGTGTTGAAAAGGTCTTGGGACGACAGGTATATAGCGAACGGGAAAAGATTGCCTGGTCAGCTATAGTCATGAGCAAAGGTGTCAAAGGGTTTGTCGATGATCTGCTCAACAGCGACGAATATATCGAAAACTTTGGCGAAAATACGGTTCCCTATCATCGTCGGCGGATTCTGCCTAGTCGCACAATCGGCGAAACGCCTTTAATATCAAGTCTCCTCGCTACGATGCCTACCACCGTGCTCAGCTAGGCTTCCCCCAAGTCATCTGGCAAACCACTGTCCGCACCTACCGTCCTTACGATCAGAAACCCAAGGCTGGCGATCCGAATCTGTTTGTTAACATGGCTCGTAGCATCAACCCTGTAGCTGTTTCACCTAGCAGAGTTTCACCTTACAACATTGATATTGAAAAAACTGTTCCTTATCGCAACCGTTAAAGTGAATGCCTCTGATGGATTAAATGATCCAACTTGAAGTGCAAACCTTAAAGACTTTAATCAATTACGAGGACGAGCACTGTTTAGGAGTCGGGAGTGAAGATCTCTGGTGCTGCGATGTAGCAGGGATCTAAGGAGCTTAGGATATGGGGTATGCCTCTGAGTTCTATGTTCTAAATCCTGGCTCCTAATTTTGTTTAAATAATTATCAGAGGGCATTTGATCTGCTCAATCCCAACGGGTGAGACGCCCATACCACGACACTTTCAGATCAAATGGCACATCGCGTTTTACAAAGATGGAAATAGAAAAAGCTGCAAGATCTATGGATGATGCATTGGCAAGTCAGGACAATGGTGCGTTAACAGTCGAACAGGCGATCGCCAATCTGCAAGGGGAAGATTTAGGACTACGGGTCTATGCGGCTTGGTGGTTGGGACGGTTTCGGGTCGATGCGCCAGAGGCTATTGATGTGTTGATTGCCGCTCTCCAGGACGAAGCGGATCGCACCGAAGCAGGAGGATATCCCCTGCGGCGTAATGCCGCACGGGCATTAGGCAAACTGGGCAATCAAAAAGCAGTTCCAGCCCTCGTGGAGGGATTAGCCTGTTCGGATTTCTACGTTCGTGAATCCGCTGCCCAAGCATTGGGTCTTTTGGGCAATCCCATCTGCGTTTCTCGATTACTTGAATTACTGAACAATCAAATTCTGGGAACGCTACCCGCCCCAGAACCGCCACAACTGGCTCAACCGTTTGAAGCCATTCTAGAAGCTTTGGGCAGGCTAGGCGCAACCGAAGCGATTCCTATGATTCAGCCGTTTTTAGATCATGCTGTGCCTCGCATTCAGTATGCTGCCGCTCGATCCCTATACCAACTGGCACCCAATCTCCAGCAAGCCAATCAGTATGGCGATCGCTTAGTGCAAGCCCTCTCCAACAGTAATTTGCAACTCAGACGAGCAGTTCTGGCAGATTTAGGAGAGATTGGCTACTTACCTGCGGCAGAGGCGATCGCCCAAACCCTGGCAGAAAATAGTCTCAAGCTCATTTCTCTCAAAGGATTGCTAGAAAAACAACTCTTGCATATTACTTTGCCCCATCTATCGGACGGAGCAGTTCAAGTCATGGCTTTAATGGATGAATTGTTGTAATCCCAGCCACATAGCAGAAACATAACAAATAAAGTTAAGAAATAAAATTAAGAAATAAAGTTAAGAAATAAAATATTGTTCTCTTCTTAATTACATCTTGATTACATCGATCTGGTTCAGCACCACGCAATTCTTCGGTACGAAGACCCAAATCGTGTTTTTGATGAAGAAGGGGCAAATGCAGCACTGGTAGAAGCACAGGCAGCAGGTAAGCTACGACACATCGTTTTTTACGTCAGGCTCTCATCTTCATAAAACAAATCGCTCCGGGGCGTCTTGCTATATTTCGACTCCCGAAGCGATTGATTAATTCAGTTTTCCCCACACCTGTCCACCAGCATAGTCCGTTACCTGGGATTTGAATTGCGATAGGAGACACTTTGGTAAGGTGTCACTTAAAGGCTCCAAGGTACTTAGCGACCCACAATCGGCAAGTTAGTCAATCTTAGTAAGATACCTGAGAGACGAGGTGCAAGACATCGCGGACGATACTAAAGCCAGCCAGATCCCCAGAGCAGATAGGCCAGAAAACCAATCATGGCTAGGCGTCCGTTCCATAGCTCAGCTTGAGGACTAAACCCGAACAGAAAAGCGTTACGGTCTACACCGTTGTATTCGCAGCCACGGGAGGCAAGTTAGCAGGGGAGCGGGTTTCAGTGGGAGTGGGATTTGCCATGAGTTACATTCCTTAACAAACTTCATGACTTTATCCTATTCAAGCCCAAACGGCTTGTGCTCTGTCGATGGGCAGAGGTTGGCGAGGTTCTACCCCCCGACATGAATGGCAGGACGCCGTTTGGGATCTTTCTCAGCCTTACGGAGAACTTCACGAGTTACAACGGGAATATCTCCTTCCCCAAACAGGATAAAGCGCAGGAGGTATTGGATTGGATTGCCCTCTGACCAACCAAAGTAAGCATGGGGCAATTGTCCGGTTTGATCTCGGATATATAAGAGAATTGCAGCAATAGCATTGGGCACAGCAGCACTTTGGGTGCGGAGGATGCGGTACTCTCCCACTTGTACGCCCTTGATGCGAATGATATCGGCAAACTCTGAGGCATCAGAAATTTGGATTTCCAAAAATAGTACTGAATCCGCAAGGGGAATGTGGTTATCTTCGCGGACTTCTTTCTCTTTCAAGAAATATTCTTGTTCATCCCCCACATTCAACCGATTAGCGACCAGCCGAATCTTGCCCTGATTTTCTTCCGCAATGAAGCACTGGGCAGTCTTATCGATCTCAATTCGTTCTGCTCGGATTTCAGTCGATCGCCACACTCGCGAAACCAACGAAGTGAGGATGATGGCACCAATGAAGCAAGCCGCAATCCGAATTCCTTCGGGTCGCTCAATAATATTGACGACTGTAGTGTAGAAAAATACGAGCGTAATCGTGCCAAAGGCAATTGTGCCTCCCTTAGAGCGGCGACGACGAACCGATAGAGTGACAGCCAATGCGGCTGAGCTAATTAATACCAGCACACCTGTGGCATAAGCCCCACCTTGAGCCTCAACATTGGCTTGAAACAAAATTGTTACCGCACAGGCGATCGCTGTAAATACCAGTACCAGCGGTCGGATTGCCCTTGTCCAGTTGGGCGACATGCCATAGCGAGGCAAATAGCGAGGCACGATATTCAGTAGCCCAGCCATGGCCGAAGCGCCTGCAAACCAGAGAATGGCGATCGTACTCAGGTCATAAAGGGTTCCAAAGCTATTGCCCAGATAAGAATGCGCGATGTATGCAAGTGCTCGCCCATTGGCTTTGCCGCCCGCCTGAAATTCTGCGGCTGGAATCAACAGCGTTGTGACTAAGCTGCTGGTGAGCAAAAAGAAGCTCATAATCACCGCAGCCGTTGTCAGCAGCTTGTGTGTGTTTTTAATGCGTCCTTTGGGGCGTCCTTCTGGATCACTGCTGTTGCCTTCAACCAGCGGCATCACCAAAACGCCCGTCTCAAATCCGGATAATCCCAATGCCAACCTGGGAAATAGTAAAAGCGAAACCCCTAGCATGGACAAAGGATTGGTGTGAGTAGCGAACAAAGCATTTTTCCAATCTGTGATTCCAGAAGGATTTTGCAAGATTTGCTCAATGCCAACGCTAATGGTAACCATGTTTAGTACGAGATAGACACCTACTAGAAAGACAGCTAGTCCGATCGCTTCTCGAAAGCCTTTGAGAAAGACGGCACCCAATAAAGCGACTAACAACAAGGTAATGGCAACCGGTTGATCGTGCAGGACATCTGGCGTTAAGGGATTCTCAATAATATGAGCTGTTGCATCTGCCGCCGAAAGTGTAATGGTGATAATGAAATCAGTAGCGACAAACCCCAGCAAGCAGAGGACAAACAACTTGCCCTGCCACCAAGGCAGCAGATGCTCAAGCATGGCAATCGATCCTTCACCATGCGAGCTTTTTGCAGCCACGCGCTGATAAATAGGCAGCGCTCCAAATAGCGTCAAGATGACTAAAATGAGGGTTGCGAGAGGAGACAAAGCGCCTGCTGCCAAGGCTGCAATTCCAGGCTGATAACCCAGCGTTGAAAAGTAATCTACCCCGGTCAGGCACATCACCTGCCACCAAGGATGTTTTCGATGGATTTCCTCTTTACGATAGGGGCCATCTTTTGTGTTGCGGTCTTCTTCGAGCAGCCAGTGAATGAATGGTCTGCGATTCTGTTGGATTGGATCTGTGGGTTGAGCCATCAATGCTACTCCTGATGTATCACCAGTATTTTAGTGGGGTATAGAAATGAGACTGACGGCGTCTCCATACAAGATTTATCCTCAGATTTGTCTAAACAAGCTATGTCCTGAATGGCTGAAATCATCATCTCTTCAGTACTAGTCCTGATGAAGCTTGAACCCCGTACTTACCTTGAGGCTGATAGTTAGAGCTTTTCGCAAGGACTGGCAAATTGTCCCCCCTTGGGCTTGCTAAACTTGCTCATCTGAATCATTAAGGAATAATGGACTCTTCCAAAAAAGTCATCTCTTCCAAAAAAGTTATCTCCTGGACAAAATCCAATAGCCGGTGCGCCATTTCCAACTTGCTACACGGATCGATCGCTACTGTTCTGCCTGTGCAATCTACAAAATCGCCTGATTTTGCTCACTGCCAAAACCACTGTTAGGTTGGTCGATTGGGTTAGCCGCGATCGCGTCCAATTTTTTGCGCTGCAATTTCTCCCAAGCTGGCGGCAAGATATCCCCTGTTTGGGCTGCAAATCCAATCAGGCGCTGGTGAGACTGCTTCAAATGGCTCAAGCTCGCTATGATGTCAGCAACCTGAGTGAGTGGCAGAGCCGTGGGGAGCGATCGCTTCGGGAGTTTCTCGGAGAAATACTCAGCAGGTCGCACATCCGCCACTGCCGCAGCCATGATCATCCAATCGGCAGCAGCAAAGTTGGCATACAGGGCTTGCTGCATTTCTGCGGCACTGACAACTGGCACCAGACGTATCCCCTTGAGCGTTGCCAGCAACTCGTCAGATAGGGGCGCATGTACCAACGTCACCACTGCCCCTCGATGCTGGGCAGCCTGAGCCAGTGCCACGCCCATCTTGCCCGTCGAAGGATTACCGATAAAGCGGACAGGATCAAGATGTTCGCGAGTGCCGCCCGTACTGATGAGAACAGATTTGCCCGCTAGATCGCGTTTGCCACCCGTGTAGAGCAACGATCGCACCTGGGCCAAAATTTCTGCCGGTTCTGCCATCCGGCCAGCACCAACCCGATCACAAGCTAAAACACCTGCCCCCGGCTCTAGTTTGTGATAGCGAGGATCGCTCAAAACTTGCTGCCAGTTCCGTTGGACTGCCTGCTGCTGCCACATGTCGGTATTCATAGCAGGAGCCAGCAACACGGGGCAAATGCTAGCCAGTACGGTGTTGGTCAATAGATTATCTGCTATACCATAGGCTAATTTCGCCAAAGTGTTTGCCGTTAGCGGTGCAATTACAAACACCTCTGCCCATTCCCCTAGTTCGATATGCAAAGGACGGGGGTGAATGGGTTGCCAGAAGTCGCGATCGCCATAGGCAGGATGGCGGCTGAGGGTAGCGATCGTCAAGGGTGTAATAAACTTTGCAGCCCCATCTGTGAGGATAGCTCGAACTTCTGCCCCGGCTTTTGCTAGGGTAGACACAACCTCACAAATTTTATAGGCAGCAATGCCACCCGCGATACCAATTAAAATGCGTCTACCTTGAAGCATGGGAAAAGTTAGAACTTATTCCAATTCTCCAGGAATAGCAGCCAAGATGTCTATCTTTGCTAAACCTTTCAAAGTTTGCATAATCACCAGTTTGCGTAATCACCAGTTTGCATAATCACCAGTTTGCGTAATCCCTGCTAATCAACGCTGACAAAATTATGTATCTCAGTAATTTGTTTGGGGTGCATCCAAGATGACGGTCGAAGAAGCCCTTGCTCTATTAGATAACCTGTTACAGCAGAACCCTCTAAACGACATTCAGGAGCAGATTTTTCGCTACTGCTGGGATGGTGCTACCTATGCTGACATGTCAGAAAGGATGGGGTACGACTCAGGCTACGTCAAAGACACAGGCGCAAAGCTCTGGAAATTTCTCTCGGATGCCCTGGGAGAACGGGTGACCAAAAATAATGTCCAGTCTGTGTTGAATCGTCAGATGCGATTGGCGGTTGTAGTCCACTCCACAGAACGCCAGATTGAATTACAGGCTGAGCCAGGATCTGAACCAGGATCTGAGCCAGGATCTGAGCCATCGATCGCCCTTTCCCTCTCTCCTGCCTCAGCAACCCTTCATCCAGACCTCTCCCGCTCTTCATCCCCTCATCTCGACTGGGGTGAAGCGATCGATGTTTCCACCTTTTATGGGCGCACTGTGGAACTGGCAACCCTCAAGCAATGGATTTTGGAGGAAAGTTGCCGCTCTATCTCGCTTTTAGGGATGGGTGGCATTGGCAAAACGGCTCTGTCCGTCAAACTAGCCGAAGAAATATCCCAAGATCCTGGATCTCTGACATCCTTTCAATTTATCCTTTGGCGCACCTTACGCAATGCTCCGCCCGTCGAGGATATTGTTGCCGACCTGATTCGGATCTTGTCAGCGATCGCGTTAAAGAAGCAGATTTGCCGCCCGATGTCGCAGGGCGAGTGTCTCGGCTGATGGAGTACCTGCGATCGCAGCGCTGCTTGCTTGTATTAGATAACGTGGAGACGATTCTGCAAGAGGGCGAATATTCCGGCTACTTCCAGAAAAAGCACGAAGGCTACGGCGAAC
>JAAUOQ010000115.1 GCA_012034795.1 Leptolyngbyaceae cyanobacterium CRU_2_3 | reverse complement strand
CCGCCGAGCCTCCGGATTGGGCGCGGTGTTCGGGATGAATGCGGTCCGAAGCAGCGCAACCGTCAAATCCTCCATCTCGATCAGCATCGCATCGGGGTTCGCCGAAAGCCGGGCCGCGGCGTAGCTGCCGACGACATTGTAGGCGATGATCAGCTTGCCCGATCCAAGATCGCGGATCATGTCGCCCGAACAGCAGTAAAGCCGGGCGTTGAGCCGCCCCATCACCTCGGCCAGCCGCAGGTTCGACAGGATCACGTCGAGCGCGTTGCCGGCAAGCGCCAAGCCATACGGTGCAGCCAGTCCGTCGGCAAATGTCTCGAGTTGATCCTCCAGGCCGTCGCCGTCAACGTCGTGCGCGCGCATCACGCCCGCCACGCCGCAGCGATCAACCGGCGGGGTTCGCCACTGCCCGTTGATGCGCAAAAAACATTGGCCGAGGTGGCACAGATGATTTCGCCCGCGGCATTGGTCATCAGGCCCTCGTGGATCTCCGGGTCAGACCATTCCGACCGCGCGAGCACCTGCTCAAGTCGATTTAAATGCTTGATGCCCGCGAGCGCGGGCTGGACGG
This sequence comes from Leptolyngbyaceae cyanobacterium CRU_2_3, assembly GCA_012034795.1. GTDB lineage: Bacteria > Cyanobacteriota > Cyanobacteriia > Elainellales > Elainellaceae > Drouetiella. Next base: position 9,742 of record JAAUOQ010000115.1, on the reverse strand, counting down.
CGAGCGTGGTTTCACACAGCCGAACCCGCAGGCCCTGCACTGCAAGCGCGGCTGGCGCTTCGGGTTTGGGATAAACCAGCAGGGCGCGCCGCAGCCTGAGCTCCGGCATGCGCGCATAGCCACGTGCCTCGCCGCTTGCGCCGACAATAATTTTGAGCGCGCTATTGGGAAAGCGCCGCGCGAGCTGCTGGGCCTCGCGCTGCAAAAGCGCTGTGTCGGGCATTGGCAGCTTTAAGCGCGCGCAGCCGAGTGTCAGGCGCTGCCAGTGCAAATCAAGCAGCGGCATGTGCCCCGCGCAGATGGCGATGGACTCAAACAGACCATCGCCATAGCCAAGCCAGCGCTCGGCGATTGCGTTGGCTTCGCTCTCCACGCCATCGACGCATGCGGCCAGCAGCGTCGACATAGGGCTTGAAGTCCGTGCTCAGCGCGCGAATCAAGCCCTTGGCCTTGGACTCGGTTTCCGCCAGCTCTTTTGCGGCGACACTGTCGGCAACAATGCCCGCACCAGCGCGAAAGCTAAGCTCGGTGTGGCTCGAGTGCTGCGTGAGCGTCATGGAGCGAATCAAGATGTTGAAGTCAAGTGAGCCATCGTGATTGATAAAGCCGAGCGCGCCGGTATAAGCGCCACGTGCGCAGGCTTCCAGCTCGGCAATAATTTGCATGCAGCGCACTTTAGGGCAGCCGGTAATGGTGCCGCCGGGAAACACCGCTTTCAGCACCGCTAGTGGCCCAATGTCAGGGCGCAGTACGCCGCGCACATTGGACACAATGTGATGCACGTGAGTGTAGCTTTCAATCCCGAGCAGTTCATCAACTTCAACGCTGCCAGCTTGGCAAACGCGGCCGAGATCATTGCGCTCAAGATCGATCAGCATAATGTGCTCAGCGCGCTCCTTTGGGTCGCCGACCAGATCGCGTTTGAGTGCGGAGTCGTCTTCTGGCGCAAGCGCTCGCGCCTTGGTGCCAGCGATGGGCCGAGTTTGCACCTGACCGTCGCGCACCTGCACGAGGCGCTCGGGTGAGCTACTGATAAGCGCGGCATTGTGATACTGCAAAAGGGCGGCGAAAGGCGCCGGGTTGGCTTTGCGCAGGCGCTGATAAACGCTGGCCGGGCTGATGATTGGGGCGGGCACGGGCTTGCTGCTGGGGCAATACATCGTGCGCACGTTCTTTGCCCAGCTTTTGCCGCAGACGCAGTTTGCGCTGCCGTGGCTGCAAATTGGGTTTATTTTGCTGCTGGCCTATGGCTTCTCGCTGCTGACGACGAGTATGCTGCATGTGGCGATGCGGGTGTGGTCGGCGCTGGTTTCGCAATCGGCTGTTTAGCTTTGACCGCTTCTCGAAGTCGATTGACCACAAGGTTAAGCGTAATTTCGCCATAACCCAATGCTGCAATGAGGTCTTCAGGAGATGCATAGTTGCAGCGCTCGGCCACGGTTTGCATAGGATCGGACTTGAGCAAGGCATCTAAGCCACTTTTGCCCAATTCTTTCTCTAGCAGATCCCGTCCGCGCAGAATATTTTCATCTCGGTTCGATCGCTTATACCACTGGCGAATTCGGTTGCGTGCCCCTGTCGTAACGGCAAAATTTAGCCAATCCAGGCTAGGACGAGCATTTTTTTGACGAATAATTTCTACGATGTCACCGTTCTTGAGCGGCGTATCTAGGGTGACCATACGCTCGTTCACCCTAGCTCCAGCGCAGTGGTTACCTACCTCTGTGTGAATCCGGTAAGCAAAGTCAACTGGAGTAGCCCCCTGATTGAGGACTACGACATCGCCGCCAGGCGTAAACACATAAACATCATCGGCAAACAGATTATCCTTCACTGTTTCCAGATATTCCTGGGCATCTTTCAGGTCACTTTGCCATTCCAAAAGTTGCCGCAGCCAGGTGAACTTTTCATCGTCTGTAGACAGCTTGGCGCTAGAGTGCCCAGTTTCTTTATATTTCCAGTGTGCCGCAATCCCATATTCAGCAATGCGATGCATCTCTAAAGTACGAATTTGCACTTCGATAGGTTTGCCAGCATTGCCAATCACAACTGTATGAAGCGACTGATAGCGATTGGGTTTGGGCAAGCCAATATAATCTTTAAATCGGCCTGGAATCGGGCGAAAGGCATCATGAACTACTGCAAGGGCGCGGTAGCATTCATCATTGCTATCGACAATCACCCGAATCGCCGCAATATCGTAAATTTCTTGAAATTGCTTTTGCTGTCTCTGCATCTTGTGATAGATGCCATAGAGATGTTTTGGGCGGCCACTAATGTCATAACAGTCAATACCAAGCTGTCCAAGGCGTTCCCGCAGTGTCGCTGCAACTTGCTCCAATCGCGTTTCTCGATCGATTCGCTTGTCGGCAACCAGCTCCTGCATATGCCGGTAGGCATCGGGTTCTAAATACTTGAAGGCAAGATCTTCTAGTTCCCATTTAAACCGACCAATCCCTAGGCGATTAGCCAAGGGAGCAAAAATCTCACGGGTTTCCAGGGCAATCCGGCGGCGTTTATCATCGGGCAAATGCTCTAGAGTCCGCATGTTGTGCAAGCGATCAGCCAGTTTCACTACAATCACCCGAATATCCTGCGCCATAGCCAAGAACATGCGGCGAAAGTTTTCAGCCTGGCGTTCGGTTTTGCTAGAAAAGTTAAACTTAGAGAGTTTAGTCACGCCCTCAACCAGTCGGCGAACTTCAGTCCCAAAACGACCCTCAATTTCCTCAGCCGTCACATCGGTATCTTCAATTACATCGTGAAGAAAGCCTGCCGCAATCATCACACCGCTACCGCCCAAATCTCGCAGCAGCGCTGCTACTGCTACTGGATGGGCAATGTAGGGTTCACCAGAAGCGCGGGTTTGTCCTTGATGAAGACAGTAGGCAAATTCAAATGCCTGACAGACCAGCGTTGTATCTGCGGGGGAAGTGCTATCACACACAAGGGGCGATCGCTGCTCGATAATGCATTCCTGCAACCAGTCAGGCAGGGTAATATCTGATGGAAGGGTAGGGAACGTAGTTGCTGCGTTCATGCTGTCAAGCCCAGAATGGGTGCCGATGATCATGTGCAAAAAGGGCTAAAGGGTAGATTTTGCTGATTTTACGGGATGCAACCTATCGGAAGCATAAAATGCTGTGTTGAAACATGAAAATGTCATATTTCAGGAAATGCAGAAAGCTCGGTTGAGAACGACTGTAATGGCAATACCGAATCTAGCCCTTGCCCGATTCAAACCAGATCAATGCCATTTAACTTAGCAGCAAAATAATGAGTGCTATTGATCTAAAAATACCTGAGTCCTAATATCTAAAGATTGAAACCACGAGATTTGAGCTCATGATGAATGGAGACTGAAAAGACACAGTTCTATGTAAGGGAGCAAGATCTCTTATCTCCGCATTATAGAGATTTGTTGCATAATATTACAAACATTGCAGCTCATCCTCACTTAATATGAGTTTAATTCAAAGATAATTTTTAGTAATGGCTTCATATTATACACTCGTGCGGTTTACGGATGCTGCCCAAAATTCATCGTCCGATCTACCTATCTTTTCAGCGCACCCTTCAGCGGCTGCAAACACAAATGGTAGGCGATCGCTCCACGCTAAAACCTCTTGTTCAAGTTACCTTTCAGGAAGTGCAAACTCTGTTTCAAGAGCAAATGCTACCTTTGAACTTTGAGATGGATACTGCTAATGCTGCTAAACTTCGGTCTTTTCAGGTAGAAATCAATAAGCAAATTCACTTGTTAGCAACCGATCTACTGTTTTGCAGGCAGCACGTTTGCCTGCTACACAGCAGCAACGGCAGCAGCAAATCAGTGATCGAATCACTCTGTTGCTACGGTACTGCGAGTCCATGTTAGATGAAGAAGCAGAGAAGAACGAATATAATGATATGGAAAAAGAGGGATAGACAGTCTTGTCTATCCCTCTTTTTCTACAATCAGCTTGATTTAGCTTTTTGAAACTCTTAGAAGCAGTGGATCTGCCCTACAACCCTGTTCTGGGTTGTCCAAGTAGCTGCGATCGCGTTTCCAGCTTAGGCGTAGTGGGTGCAACCGTTGCTGTAGATTGAATTTTTTGCTTGGCTTTTGCCATTTCTAGCGCCTTCGTAAAGCTCTTCCAGCTAATAGAGGCAAACAACGACTTGGTATCCTGTCCAGGCTTGACGCCTTCGAGCATTTGAGCAAGCGAGTATTGCAGGGCTTGACCTGGGTCTAGAACCACCCACCCCTGCGGTGTCAACTTATGAAACTCAAAATGAAGGTGAGGCCCCGTAGAATAGCCTGTACTACCCACTCTACCGATCACATCCCCTTGCTTGACAGTGTCTCCTGGCTTCACGAAGATTTCTGACATGTGCCCATAAAGCGTTTCCTCAGTATCGCTATCATGCCGTAGAACCACCGCTAAGCCATAACCGCCCATTAGATCAGCAATTTGTACTTTACCGCTGAAAGCAGCTAAGACTGGAGTGCCTTGAGGTGCGCCAATGTCAGTTCCTGAATGGAAACGGCTCTCCCCAGCGATCGGGTGAATCCGCCAGCCAAACACTGAGGTGATTACTGCTGGAATAGTCAGCGGGAATAACAAGCTAACGTTGCCATTGCTCAGCCGGGCAGGTGGACGAACCGTCAAGTTGTAAAAATCCTGAATGGAGGGCAGTGATGCCGAGACGCTGTTGTACCCCCCGTCGTAGCCACTAGAGCCTGCGCTATTGCCAGAGCTAGCTGTCGTTCCCAAAACGGGCGGACAGATACTGCTGGGAACAGTTTGCCCCGGTTGCAATACTGCTTGGCATCCAGTAGAACGTTCGGAGAAGATCATATCTGGGTTTGTTGCCCCTAAAGAATAGGGCGTTGGGTCTATATAGAGACCAGATGATCCAGCTTGACCAAAGATAGGTTTGGCATTATCGACCAAGTTGGGAGAAATTGAAGCGCTGTCTGGGGCGAGTGAATGATTCAGTGCGTCTATCCCACTGCTTGGCGCAATCGGAGCGATCGCCGAGGAATCTGAAGACTGCCCTGTGGTGAGGATACAAATTCTTCAGGTGTAATTGGGGAAACTGAAAACGTGGGTTCCTCTGGAGTGGGAGCCTCTCGAATAGTAGGCTGAACCGTAGGTTGAAATAAGTCTTGAGCGCTTGGAACGGCCGAGCTATCTACCGTAATAGATGAAGTCCCATTAGACGGCGTTTGAGCATATGCAACGAGGCTCGTACTCAGAAGACTAATGCCCCCCAGCCACCCTAGGCTGCTGATAAATAGAGAACGCTGGCTACAGAAGCCTTGAAACGTCCGGTGTAAGTCAGGTTTAGTCATCACTATGTCCTTAACAGGCTGCAAGTCACGCTGAAATTCAACTGGGTGTGGGGCTACCTAACAACCTCAAACATCATAATCTGGATTGAGGTGATGTGTAGGTTCGGTTCTCTCACCGATCGGGTGATTGTTTAAGCATCTTTATTTAAAGGAATTGCTCCAAAGGAACCTGAATATGTGCTCCAACAGCAGTCAATTTGTTACACAACTTTATTAAAACAGCATCATTTGGGCTAGTACAGCTTAGCAGTCGTTAATTTTGCCTGCAATGTTCCCATGTTTCGCTATGAATAATTCATTTATTCCAAGCTGCCAGCAACAGTCCGGACAGGGTATATCTTAAGTGAATACTTCATGTTCGAGCGATATTAAGCGATATTAACTGAGGTAAGTACTATTCCGACCTCCTATGCACACCTGGAACTGGCACACCTGGCAAGGCCGCCCTTATCTGACCTGTAGCCTGCTACAAGACTGGCGACACGGCTTCTTCAGCCAACAATTTTGGGCACAGCCACCTGCGGAGCTTACCCAAGCGTTAGCACCCACTGCGGCAGTCTATCGAGTGAAGCAAGTACATGGCAATACAGTTTTGAGTGCTTCAGAAGCTGAGATAGATAGCTCTGAAGTAGACGCAGCAAATCAAGCTAAATTTGTGGATGCCGATGGGCTATTCAGTCAGCAGTCTAACCAGGCTATGTGGGTTTGTTCCGCAGATTGCACTCCTGTATTGATGGCAGATGCATCAACGGGGCATGTTTCAGCAGTTCACGCAGGCTGGCGGGGTACAGCCTTGAAAATTGTACCGATGGCGATCGCTCGCCTGCAATCTCAGGGTAGCCAACTGCACAATTTACGAATTGCGTTGGGCCCAGCGATCGCCGGAGAGGTATACCAAGTCTCCACGACAGTTGCGGCTCAAGTGGGGGTCACTGTCCTAACAGGACTAACAGAATCGATCGACCCTGTTCCCATCTTGAACCAGTTTTAGAGCATCTGAAGCAATTGCCTGATTCGCCAATTTCAGAAGATCCCCAAGCGGGACGATTGCGGTTAGATGTGCGGCGCGTTAATCAGATCCAGATGGAGCAGATGGGAATTGGTTCAGAGCAAATTTCAATTGCTCCTTACTGTACCTATCAAAATCCGGATTTATTTTTTCGTATCGGCGCAGCCCAGACAAGAAAGTGCAGTGGTCGGGGATCGTCAGTCGGTAAATGGCTATGCTCAGTCGATCGCAAATGGGGTTTTGGGGCGCGCGTTGCCCTCAGTAGTAAATGTTGTGGCGTTACTTGTGGCGTTACTTGTGGCGTTACTTCCGCCCTCACCCAGATGCCTGCAAACTGTTAACAGTACCGCCGAATCCCGTCTTGAAGTCACAGCTTGCAGTGAACAGATTTTCTTGATCCAGCCCTGACTTGCAGAAATAGACCTGCGGAGCAATCACTCCTGGCAACAAAGTCAGCCCGTTTGCGTCAATCTGCTGGTATAGGCACCAGGCACCTGTGCTTGCAAAACAATTTCTGGGGCAACCTGAATAATTTGGCGATCGCATACTCACCAACCTCCCATCATAAACTCGCCATTTGGACGAAGAATGTGGGTGTTTCAAATCAATAAGTCAGGGGAAGCAGTCATAATAGACAAGACAAACAGGGACTTAGAAGGTTAACTTGTGACTGATACTGCAAATCATTGACCAGCAGCAATGTAGCAAAAAATCATACATCTGATCTACGGTGGTACCAATATGACCGTATTACCATACGATTGACGGAACCCCCAGAATCGTCCGCGCCTAATTATTTTAGCCGCACGCTCAATTCGATCCTTTTCTATGCAATGTATGTATGAGTCCCACTCTGAGTCTGATAGCTAGGGCAACCGATGTCAAAGAATCCTGATCAAAACTCTTCTCCAGAGATGGGTAAGCCGTCTCTATCTGACTCCTCTGACTCCACCGATCAGCTAGGGAATCAATTGGGCGACAACGGTAATCCACCCGGAAAAACCCGATCCCCCCAACAATCTCCACCTTCCAAGCCAGACAATCCTTGGATGGAAGCGGCCAAGACCATTGGTTTGAGTCTAATTTTGGCATTGGGAATCCGGCAATTTGTGGCAGAAGCTCGCTACATTCCGTCAGAGTCGATGGTGCCAACGTTAGAGGTGAACGATCGCCTCATGGTTGAAAAAATTAGCTACCTGATGCATCCTCCCGAACGGGGAGATATTGTTGTTTTTTGGCCCCCTGACACGGTGGCTCAAGTCTGCCAAGGACAAGCCTCTCCCAGCAAACAGAAAGATGCCTTTATTAAACGGGTGGTTGGTGTACCTGGAGACAAAGTGGAAGTGAGAGACGGGCAGGTGCTGCTCAATGACCAAGTGCTGTCAGAAGACTATATTGCAGAATCTCCTAAAGACCCTTGGGGACCTCAGATTGTGCCCCCAGACTCCTATTTAATGATGGGTGACAACCGCAATAATAGCTGTGATAGCCGCCGTTGGGGCTTTGTGCCACGCAATGAAATTATCGGCCGAGCAGCATTTCGATTCTGGCCGATTGATCGAATTGGGGGATTAGGCAGGTAAAGTGTAAATTCAGTGATCGGCTATCGGAGCCAAAGCGTTAAGATTCTGTAAGTGTTGAGTAAGAATTGGGTGTCGGTCTTGGTATGGGACGTTTTAGAGCGATTTTGACTTGGTGTTTAGTACTTTTTACTGCCCTGCTGGTTAGTTGCGGTAGTCCTACGTCCGTAGCGAAAGGGCCGCTTTATACAGATACTCAACTGGAACAAATCCAGAAATCAGCAACAGATATTCGAGATTTGCGCGATCGCCTGATAGAACTTCCTCCATTGATTCAGTCGCAAGATTGGGTAGATGTGGGTAGCTTTATTCACGGGCCTTTGGGTGAATTGCGGGCCAGGATGGCGCGTCTGTCTCGCACTTTAGCGCCGGATGCTCAAGCCAGCGCGTTGAAGTCTGCTAAAGATGTCTTTGGTCATCTAACGGCGATCGACGAAGCCGCTCAGACTCGCGATATTCAGAAAGCATTGAAGAACTACAACGAGGCATTGAAAGACTTTGATGCCTTTTTTAACCTGATTCCTAGCTAGAGTCTTCCAGAGATCCATCCTGATTAGGTGCGTTATGGCATAGTCCAACGCACCTTCGTTGTCGCATATTTGATTTTTCATTGTTAACGAAGAGACTTCAAGGTTCTGAGGGATGCAAATCTCATGAAGCGGGTTGCCATTATTGGCTGTGGCATCATAGGTGCGGCGATCGCTTACGAACTCAGCCAGCTTCCAGGTTTGACGGTTCAGGTGTTTGATCAGCAACCTCCTGCTCAAGCCTCTACCGGAGCCGCTTTGGGTGTTTTGATGGGCATTATCAGCCAGAAAGTTAAGGGCAAAGCTTGGGCCATGCGCCAAACCAGCATCCAGCGTTATAAAACGCTAATTCCTGAATTGGAGGCAGCCACAGGGTTAAAAATTCCTTACAATCCTCAAGGAATTGTTCGGCTTTGCTTTGAGGGCGAAGATAGGGCTAGCTGGCAAACCTTGAAAGAAGCCCGTCTCTCCCAGGGATGGGAACTAGAAATTTGGCAAGGCGATCGCCTCCAATCATACTGCCCTCAAGTGATGAACCCTAGAATTACGGGGGCAATTTATTCCCCTCAAGATGCTCAGGTCGATCCGACTGATTTGACATTGGCCTTGGTCGCGGCTGCCCAAAAAATGGTGTAACCTTCCAATTCGATGCAGAAGTTAATGGATTTCAAGTTTTATCGGATGCTTCTGTCCCTAAAACTTGCCAGGCTGTCCAAACCCCTCATTCCTCTTGTGCTGTAGATTGGGTGGTAATTGCGGCAGGCTTGGGATCAGGGGTACTCTCACAGATTTCTCCGCAGCCTCTCGAAATCTTCCCTGTTCTGGGACAAGCAATGCGGGTGCAGTTAGATCAGCCCTTGGGTCATCCTTCGTTTCAGCCTGTGATTACAGGTGAAGATATTCATCTTGTACCCTTGAGCAAAGGATCATTGGGAAAAGCAGCGTTGGGAAAAGCAGAATACTGGGTGGGAGCCACTGTGGAATTTCCTATCGATCAGCAACCTCTGATGGCAGAGCACGATCGCCTCCAGGAAGTTTGGCAGGGGGCGATCGCCCTTTGTCCAGGTTTGGCAAATGCCACAATCTTACAAACTTGGTCAGGCTTACGCCCTCGTCCGCAACATCGCCCCGCTCCCATCATTGAGCCACTGGCCGGGTATCACAATATTCTGCTGGCAACCGGACATTATCGCAATGGTGTTCTATTGGCTCCAGTAACGGCTCAGATGGTTCGGGAAATGATTTTGGGGAGTAAGGAGTAGGGAGTGGGGAATGGGATAAGCGGATC
>JAAUOQ010000114.1 GCA_012034795.1 Leptolyngbyaceae cyanobacterium CRU_2_3 | reverse complement strand
CGCTTGTCCCACCAGTTTTTCATTGGTGAAAGGGCCATACATATCGGCAGTGTCAAGGAAGGTGACACCCAGATCCAGGGCATGGTGTAGGGTCGCGATCGCCTCCTGGTCATCTCGGCCACTATAGAACTCAGACATGCCCATGCAGCCGAGTCCCAATTCTGAAACAGTCAGTCCTTGATTGCCAAGCTTGCGAGTTTTCATGAATTGTTTTCTCCAGATTTAAAGATTAAGTGACATCGTTAACGTCAACGTTAAAGTTGAGTTACAAAAAACAGGTTGCGGAAGTTTGATTGGCATCAGAGTCGAGCCACACCAGAACCGAGTTATGGATCACACCTTTTGAGTATGCTGATTAATCCAGTCTTGAATCCGCTCGATCTTTGACTTCAGATCCAATTGGAACTGTTGCAAAGATTCGATTTTGCCTTCAGTTTCTTGAAGATGGTCTTTGAGAATTTCTAGGACTTTTTGTTTGCCCCGGATACCAGTTGGGTCTTCAAAATAAAGGGGGATGACGGTAGCAATTTCCTCAAGACTCAAACCGAGTTCTTTAAGCGCGTTGATTTTCTGTAGTCTGGATAGCTCTACTTCTGTGTAGTACCGGAAACCAGTCCCTTGACGCTCGTTGGGTCCAAGTAATCCTAGACTCTCGTAATAACGAACAGTACGAGGCGTGACTCCAGCCCGTTTTGCAAATTCTCCGATCCGCAGTTTGTCTATCACACTTTAAGTTATAGCACAACTTTGACGTTAACGTCAAAGTTGTGCTTTTCCACCCGCTAAGAGGGCGTCTCATGCTCCTCATAGGCTGCCACAATTCGCTGCACAAGCGGATGCCTGACCACATCGGCTTTAGAAAGTTGACAGAAAGCAATGCCTTCTACATTGCGGAGAATCCGTTGGGCAACTGAGAGTCCAGACTGTTGATAGGCAGGTAAGTCTGTCTGAGTGATGTCCCCCGTGACCACCATGCGCGATCGAGACCCCAACCGGGTCAACACCATCTTCATCTGGGCTGGGGTGGTGTTTTGGGCTTCGTCCAAAATCACAAAGGCATTATTGAGGGTACGACCCCGCATGTAAGCGATCGGGGCTACTTCAATTACCCCCGCTCCATTAAATTAGCAATTTTCTCAGGGTCTACCATTTCATGCAATGCATCATAGAGCGGTCGCAAATAAGGGTTGACCTTTTGCTGTAAGTCTCCAGGCAAAAAACCTAGCTTTTCGCCCGCTTCTACTGCCGGACGAGTCAAAATCAGCCGCTCATACTGATTGGCTAAGAGCGCCTGAACGGCCACCAGTGCTGCCAAGAAAGTTTTTCCGGTTCCGGCTGGGCCAATGCAAAACGTTAGATCATGCGTACGAATGGCTTCGATGTAGTTACGCTGCCGGAAGGTTTTAGCCCGAATTTCTTCACCGCGTCGCGTGCGGACAATGACATCTTTCTGGATTTCGCGCAGTTCTTCCTGGCGATCGCTGTTCAAAGCATGGCGTGCCGTCAAGATATCGGCAGAATCAATCTGCTTACCCTGGCTCCAGTAGGGTTCTAGCGATCGCACAAGCCGTTCAACCAGTTCGACTTGTTTTTCGGTACCTGTAATCATTAAGGACTGTCCCCGCAGGACAATCGTTGCACCTGTCTGCTGAGCCAGTTGTTTCAAGTTAGATTCCCGTTCACCGGCAATGGCGATCGCGCTGTCGGGACTGGGAAGTTCGATGGTTAAATTTGTTCCCATGCAGTGGCTATGGGGAAATCCAAGTCATGGATTTTAGAGAGTGGTGATAAAGGCAATTGACGAAGGGAATTAACGAGGACGAGGGCGCTGTGGAGGGCGAAAGTTAGAGCGAGGCGGAGCCGCCTTTTCATCTGAACCGTCTCGCTCGGCAGGAGAAGCCCCAAAGACTTCCAAATGAGCCGTATGCCCTGCTAAATGGGCGACAGCCTGAATCACTGTCCGAATGGCCTGGATATTCCGCCCACCCCTACCAAAAACGCGCCCCTTATCTTCTCCTTCAAACGCCAGACGAATCAGAACCCGCGATGTCCGCAATGAGGGCTCACAGTCTACCCGTAATGCATCCGGCGACTCCAGGAAAGGTTCTACCAAAAACGGACTAGCCCTGCATAGTCAGGACTATAGGTTGATTGGCTAAAAGCAGATTGAGGGGGGGGCGTAGGGGTGAGATCAGGCACAGTCAGTGGCCAAATAGTCTTTAAGAGGTAGGTACGCTGGAGCATCGGCTGCTTCCGAAGTAGCTGCCGCGGGGGCATTTGCCACGGGCGTAGAGATTCCGCCAGCAAGCTGTTCATAAACCTTCGCTTTTTCGAGCAGACTACGAACAGTGCGGGTGGGCTGTGCACCTTGCTGTAATCGCTTTACCGTTGCAGGCACATCCAATCTAACTTCATCTGTTCTGGGGTTATAGAAGCCGAGTTCTTCTAAAGGGCGACCATCGCGGCGGGTGTCATTGTTCATCGCCACAATCCGGTAGCTTGCCTCAAATTTTTTACCGAATCGCTTTAAGCGCAGCTTGATCATGCTTGAAAAAGATTCTCCTCGTGATTTACAAAATTTTAGCGCTCAGCGCGGAAGCACACCATAATTTACTCATCTAGAGAAATTCTTAGCCCTGCGGTTGGCTCCAAAATATTTATCATATCACTAATCCAGACCATACAGAAAGGTTTAGCGAACACACGGGCTAGCAGGCGCTGTCAGCCCACAGGTTTGGGAGCGCTTTGGCAGTGGTAAAGTCGATATGCATAACCACTCGCATCAGGTTTTGGCTGAGAATCAAGCGTGCAGCGCTGTTGATCTAGTTGGACAGGTGCATGAAAATTAACCAGCCACAGATCTAGGGGTGTTGAAATTTGCGCCAAAGCTTGCTGAAGGGTGGTAGTGGCAACACAGTCAATTTCACAAGGGTTTTGCCGCTCATACGCCAGGAGAAACTGGGGAGCGGTGAAACCTGGCTGAGCTAAGAACTGCCAGCCGATTCCCATCATTTCTCCAGTCTGTACCAGCGTGTTTTGGGTTGTCGCAATCAGGACGGAGTTGGGCGATCGCTTCTCAATTAAGGGAACCAAAACATCTGGGCGGTAATACTTGCGATAGCCCCAATTATTGACAACGGTTAAGCCACTGACCAGTCCAACACACAGGATCAAAACGACGATAAGCTTTCCAGATCGGCGAGGATTGAGTCGGGGAAATTGCCACAGCGCGGCTAGGCTAGCCCCCAACAGCAAAATGACAGCAGGAAAATAAACAAAGGTGTAGCGTGCGCCGCGCGTGAGGTCGGCCCGTAAGCCATAGGCAATCAGCCAAAATAGGGCGATCGCCCCCAGCACCACCCCAGCTATAACGCCCACTTCTTGTCCGGTCTGTGACTCTAAAACTTGCTGCCGTAAACCTCGCCAAAGCTGAGGCACAACCCACAAGATAAATCCCACCATGACCACCCCAGCCGCGATCGCCATACCTAACCAGTCAGATTCCAACGGTAAAAGTACCAGCATTGTGGCCCAGGCCGCGATCGATTGGACAATAGGATTCACCCAGTCTAGCCAGTTAAACGGCTGATCGTTCTGAATCCATTGGGTGATTTCGCGACTACGAATGCCCTGCAAATCGGTAGCCAAACGGCTCCAGCGATCGTAGTTCCCGCCATAACCCAGTAAATGCGTTGCCAGGGCGGGGTCAGCAGAGTTGGTAGAACTGTCCGATCGCCGCGAGCTTGATGCAGCCCCAACCCGAAAAGAGCGATCGTCATTGCCCCTAAAGTGAGCATGAAAAAATAATGCGCCGCAATGCCCAAGCCATTCACTACAACCCAGAGGCAGCCTAACCAAAGGGGCAGAGGCGCTGGGTACCGCATTTGCCGCACCGCTACCACCAGGCAGCATAACGAAGCAATCACCCAAAGCACTCCAAATGTGTAATGACGGGCTTCTTGAGCTAGATAGATTCCAAAAGGCGATACGGCCATCATGGCTGCTGTTAGCTGGCTAGCAACGAGCGATCGCAGCATCAACCAACTTAGCCCAAACAGGGCTGGAATTGAAGCAACTCCTAGTAGTGCAGGGAGCGATCGCGCTAACCCAATGGAAACTAATCCAGCCTCCGGCGAGACTGGACTGCCCGAAAATAGGCGCAGCCAAGCATTAGACAATACGAAATAGAGCGGCGGATGGACATCTTCCGCTAGCAAGTAGTGTATCACCGCACCTGCACCTGCCTGGGGTTGAAGCTGAAGGGGCTGCAACAAAACCTCTAGCGAAATTGCCTGGTTGAGCGGAATTGCCTCAAAGCTGTGTCCTAAGCTGAATACCAGTGTGGCAAACTCATCTGTCCAGGGCGGTTTGGTTGATAGATGAGTAAACCGGATCGCCGCACCAATACCTATCCAAAGCAGGAGCAGGCAAGGTTGAAACCAGATTGCCTGAGAAAATTTTGCCTGAGAAAATTTCTGTCCGATATTTTGAAGACACCGCTGAACGTGCATTACTGCCCCGAATGAATCACAGGCTGAATGAATCACAGGCTGAATGAATCACAGGCTGAATGAATCACAGACTTATAGCCTAGGGGAAACCCGTCCTAGAGGCAAACAATCCTGAAAAATCAACGATAATTTAGGGCAAGAAGGGTCGATCGGACAAGGTGCGATGACCCAGTCGATTTCATGTGTCCCCGATCATCATCAGGGTGAATTATTTTATGACTCCGCAAGAAATTACCCATGCATTAACCGCCATGTTTGGTGATGCAGTTAAAATCAACGAACCAGAATCCTGGCAAATTGAGGGGGAAAATTTGCGCTTGCTGGTCTTGCTATCTGAAGATCAAAACTGGTTGCGATCGCTGATCACCATTGCCCCCGCCCAGCAAGCCGCCCCTTTTTTGGCCCAGCTTCTAGAAGCTAACTTTGACGAAACCCAAGAAACTCGCTATGCCCTCTTCCAAGACTTGCTATGGGGCGTCTTTTCAAACACAGTCTAGCAACGTTGACAACTGAGGATTTTCAGGCAGCGATTGCTCGGCTAGGGGTGCTCCATCAACAGGGACTAGAGGATAGCTTTAGCAAGCTTGCCGAAACTCAAATCCGCCAAATAATTGGCGCTGCCAAAATGCAAGGACAATCGTTGGAGGCAACACTACAATCGCTAGAACGTTTCTACGAAGAGGGCATGATGGGAGATATTGACTCTGGCTCAGCAGCCCGCAGCCAGATTTTAGCAGCGTGGCGAAATCAGCTAGAACGGTTGTGGGATCAGGAGTAACGCTTGACGGCTGAAGTGGATGTCTAGCTAAACATCCAGCTAAACATCCAGCTAAACATCCAGTTAACTGCGCTTTAGTAGCGACGTGACGCGATCTTTGACTTGAGCAATTGCACCTTGCAAAAGCCTGCCGCCTTAGACTGAGGTTGCACAGCGAGTTGGATAGGTTCATCTTTAAATTCTTTGAGGCGATAGCCGTACTCTAGCTGAGTTTGATGCTTTTTCAGAATTGGGAAAATTCGGAAAGCACCCTGAAGCAATTCCGCTTGGCTATCGAAGATGGCAGCATCAATCTGACTTGAGCGCTTGACTGAGATCACACCGACTGGAAACCACTGTTTTTTATCCTGAATCCGAATATAAACCTCATATTCTGGCAACCCATCCGCTTTCATCTTTTCGTATCGAGTAGCGGCTTTAGCCCGGTCTTGCGATCGCTTGGAAGGTTTAGACTGCTGCTGTGGCTGGGGTTTGCCGAATCCAGAGGTTTTTGCCATAGAAAACGAGATGGGGATACATATAAGTTGATATTTAATAAAAGTTTACTTTATTTTAAGAAAAGTCGATCCCCTAAAAGTTTGACCTTGTAGCTTATTTGCTAGTAGTTTATCTACCCGTGGGCGTACCCGTGGGCGGATGCCAATGACAGTTCAGAAAAACAATCAGATCTCCTACGGTGTCTAACTTGGAGAGAGCTAAGCCATTCTCAATATCAATATCAATTTCAAAGCACCTGTAGAAGTCTTTGCAGAGGTTTTGTTGCCAGTCAAACCAGCAGACTGCTGTCCATTGCAACTCTGCCTCCAGGCGATCGGTGGGCAAAATGCTGCCCAATTTCAGTCCTGAATATTGTTCTAGATAGGTATAGGCAAATATCGCAATAGGGTAGGCAATTCCTTGAGATTTGTAGAACGACTCAAACCACTCATCCTGTTTCAGGGTCGGGCGATCGCGCAACGCTCGATTGACTTGCTGCCGAACCCTGAGATCAGGACTTAAGTCGTTGTAAACCCTGAAACTGAAAAAGAGATTTTTGAGCCTATGCCACATAAATCACCGACGAGATTGGCGCTCAGAATCAGATGTCAGAGCTTTCCTCCAGTGTTCCCATTCAGAGGGTGATGTCTCATATATAACCATCCTAAATCAGTCGTGAGATTTCTCTGGAGTGCGAAAGCCTTCGGCATGCCCGAAACGCTTAGCGGGTGTGCATTACTCAAAGTCCGCAAATTTGTTGCAGCGTCGCTGTAAAGTCTGGGTAAGAGACGGCAGCAGCTTCGGCTCGGTGAATCGTGGTAGTGCCTTGAGCCTTAAGTGCAGCGATCGCCAAGCTCATGGCAATCCGGTGATCAGTGTAGCTATCTACCTCTGTACCCCTGAGAGACTGACCCCCTGTAATTTCCAATCCGTCTGGCAGTTCAGTGACAGATGCTCCCATACGGCTGAGTTGAGTGGCCATCACAGCGAGGCGATCGCTTTCCTTCACCCGTAGCTCTGCGGCATCGCGAATGGTGGTGGTGCCTTCGGCAAAGGCAGCAGCTACAGCCAGAATCGGGATCTCATCAATCAGTCGAGGAATCAAATCTCCAGCGATCGTGCAAGCCTTGAGGGCACTATGGCGCACCCGCAAATCTGCTACTGGCTCTCCAGCCACTTCTCGCTGATTTTCCAATGTCACATCGGCTGCCATTGCAGTCAGGGCTTCCAGGATACCGGTACGGGTAGGATTAACGCCCACATTCAGGATTGTCAAATCGGAATCTGGAACGATCGCCCCTGCCACCAACCAAAAAGCAGCAGAGCTAATATCGCCTGGAACAATTACCGTTTGTCCCCGTAGCGTTGCTCCGCCCGTGACCGTTGCACTACAGGTTTCGAGATCCACTGCAATTTCTGCGCCAAAGGCTTTGAGCATCCGCTCGCTGTGATCCCGCGACCGGGCCGGTTCGGTAATCGTCGTTTGACCTTCTGTTAGCAGTCCGGCTAATAAAATGCAAGATTTGACTTGGGCTGAGGCGATCGGCGACCGGTAATGAATGGGCTTGAGCCGCTGCCCTTGAATCGCCAGGGGAGCCAATCCACCGGCTCGGTGCCAAATTTGCGCCCCCATCTGCTGCAATGGTTTAATTACTCGGAACATGGGGCGCGATCGAATAGAGGCATCCCCCGTTACCGTAAAAAGCGATCGGGCTGCGATGCCAGCAACCCCAACATCAGCCTTGTGGTTGTACCAGAGTTGCCCGTATCCAACACATTACTAGGTTCCTGAAGCTGCCCTAACCCAATGCCCTGCACTGTTACCCGGTCTGCATTCAGCGGAGAAATTTCTGCCCCCATTGCCCGAAAACAGTCAGCCGTGCTGTGGGGATCTTCCCCCAATAACAAGCCTTGAATTTGGGTTTCGCCCAGGGCGATCGCGCCTAACATCAAGGCCCGATGAGAAATGGATTTGTCTCCTGGAATTTTGATGTGTCCCTGCAAACGCAGCCCTGCACTGGGTGGACTAATCGTGAGGGAATCATGAGTTTCAGTATGATTGAGGGTGATGGCAAGACTTGACATTGGGATAGACTGGCTAAAGAAAACAACTGAAGAGTAGCGCTAGTCATCCTACCTTTTTCCAGTGCTGACCCAACACCATTGTCCCGTCTGCCTGTCACTCACCTCTTTTGATTTACCGATTTGGTCGATCTTAGAAACCAACGCTACCCTGTACCAGAAGGACGGCGATCGCTTTCATTTGCTCCTAACTGAGCCTTTGGTACAAGACATCCAGCCCTTTTCCCAACGCATTGCTGCCTGGGAAGCTTCGGTGAACGGCAATCTCCAGACACCGCGCCTCTTGTGGCTGGAAATTTCCCCTTACCGGGTCATTATGACCATGCAAGGAAATGGTAAGTTCAGTTACCGACATTTTTGGGAGCAGGGCGTGTATGGCGTTAGTCGCTATTGGCTACAGTCAAAAACCCTGGCCCGAAATGAACAGATTCGGTTGCGGAACTACACGCGCAGCCTGTTTTTGCGGCGAAATGCCCTACCAGAGCATTTGCGAATAGAGTATGAACTGTGGTCAGATCAGGTACAGATAGGACAATATGTAATGAATCTAGAAATTCGGCACTAGCCATCGACACTAACAAAATGAGGCGATGGGAGTCCCAGATGATGCGCATTGCTTACCCTGAACCGCTCTCGTCATCCTGACCTCCCTAGTACCACCCAAACGCTTTCTCAATATCTACTCTGCCTAAATACCTGCACCATCTAAGAACTGCTCAATGATTTTGTCTTGCAACCTGTGAGCCGCTTGATCAGCAGCTTGATCTAGAGGATAGTTCGCAGCAAGGGCGTGAGCATAAACAGGCTGCCTGGTTTCTTGCAAGCTGAGAATTTTTTGCTCTAGGCTCTCAATGCGATCGACCAAAGCACGAATCACCTGGGCCTCGGAGTCTGGTAGGCGGCCATGATCAAGCGGACCAACCCGCTCTCCGGTTCGGTAGAGAATACGACCTGGAATACCAACCACGGTGCAGTCAGCGGGCACATCCCGGAGGACAACCGAGCCAGCCCCAATCCGCACATTATGGCCAATCGTGATGTTGCCCAATACCTTAGCACCCGCACCCACAACTACATTTTCACCCACTGTAGGATGACGTTTGCCACTTTGCTTGCCCGTTCCACCCAGCGTCACCCCCTGATAGATTAAGGCATAGTCTCCCACGATCGCGGTTTCGCCAATGACAACGCCCATGCCGTGATCAATAAATACGCCTTTGCCAATGGTGGCTCCAGGGTGGATTTCAATACCTGTGAGAAAGCGGGCAATATGAGAAATTAGCCGGGGAATGAAGGGAAGCTTCAGACAATACAGTGCATGAGCCAGACGATGCAAGAAGAGCGCCTGAATACCAGGATAGCAAAAGAGGACTTCTAGCCAGTTGCGCGCCGCAGGATCGCGATCGAAAACAATGCGGAAATCGGTGGTTAAATCAGCTAGTACAGAATTAAACACAGGTAGTTACCCCGCTTAGACAAATAGAAGATTGCAGGAGAGATGGCACTAATAAACCAGATCACCGAGCGGGCTGGTTGTCTGAGGCTGGAGACTACATTGGGACGATTGATTTCACAGAAATCGCCTGAGTCTTGGGTTGCATGTTAGATAGAGTTATTAGATAGTGACTGCCTTTTCGCCACCCATCATCTTAACGTTCATGCGGTACTAGAAAGCTGAGAATAAGCTGAGTTCTGCCAGGTTCACTGTGTTCATGAAACGAACATCAACTGCATGACCCCAAATTAATCAACCAAATCTGCAAGAACTATAGTTCAACGATTAAACCTTAAAATTGGTTCAAAGACGGGCTTGCAGGAGTTGATGAATGCTTTGCAGTTCAGTCAAGATAGACTGCAACAACTCTTGAGTGGAAGTTTGAGGAGCCTGTTGAGCGACGATCGTTACGGCTCTGATGCCCAAGACTTCTTTGGCAAAGCGGGCAACTTCATTGGGGTGGAAAAGAAGCAGATCGTCTTTGCTAACACGGTGTTCAGGGTTAAGTTTGAGATGATCGTAGGGAGGGTTGAGAGTGTCAGGATCAGTGTTGGCATATCGGTAAACTGAGGCACGCGAGCGGTTGAAGACTTTTTGAACGGCTTCGAGGGTCATTAAGCCTTGGGAGTTGGTAAAAATTTCTGAATCCATGAGCCTCTGGCAGAGTGATTTGGGACAATTCCTCAAGCTCAAATATACCGACATTAGTCCCAACTTTATAAGCAAGAGTCCTAACTTAAGACATTATTTACGGGCAACAGTACAGGCAACATACAGGCAATTGCCTGCAACTGTACTGCCTAACGCGATCGCAAACTGTAGCTAACCGAATAGAGGGGCGATCGTTAGGATCAGGGAGGCATCTCTACCGGGTTCCCCGACTCAACTCAGTTGAATATTAAGTCAGACCCCAACCTGCAAAATTTACCTTCCTCACAGCCAATCATCCCCTTGGGCAACCTGTATGCTGTTTTGGCCTATGGTGCTTGGG
>JAAUOQ010000113.1 GCA_012034795.1 Leptolyngbyaceae cyanobacterium CRU_2_3 | reverse complement strand
CCAGAAAATTAAAAGCCGAGTAGAATTTTGTTGCAGAGATCGATGTCAAAAGCATAAAAGTTTTATATGCAACTTGCTGATCCTCAAAACTAAGGAAGTAGACTGTATCGTCAAAAACAGCAGGCTTATCATCGATCATTCCGATCAATCTAAATTGCAACTTCTTGTAAAGTCCACAGATTGCAATTTTCCACGGTGAGAAAGTATATTCACCCACTCCGAAAATAGAAAATCTAGGATTATTTTGATATATCTTGCTTTTTCTATTATCTAAACAACTTGCGTAGGACTCTAGATATTTCCAGGTTTTAGGAGCTGAATTTCTGATACATTCAGTTGGCTGTCCTATAAATCTTTGAGTCACTAAAACATACTTATCTATAGTCTCTGTTCGACTTTGGGCAACATCAGAGCCTTTTAGTAAAGGAAAAGGTACGTCTCTTCCAATTCAACAAACTTCTCCCCTTCCATTAACAAAAGCATTACCGATTTTGCGAAACTCCATGATGCTTGAACAGTCATGCTTAATTCCCGATCGCCATTTTGTCTCTGAATTCGTATCATAAAATTGACTGAGGGTTTCAAAGGAAGCTACATCCTTGATCAGAATATTATTTCGATATCCTATTTGATAGTGTTCTGAGTTGTTAAGGCTACTGAATACATTACAGAAGTAGTTTTTTGAACTTGAATCAAACTTGCAGAATAACAAACATGCTTCAACAGTTGCATCGAAATATTTCTTGGCATCTATTTTGTATGTTGCAAAGGAGGCAAGATTGAGATCTCTAGAATGAAGATAGCTCAGCAATTTCTCGAAACAGAAGTTTTGCAAAGCATTGCCAGACCAGCATCACGCCCCTGTAACCATTGAATCACCTGAATCAGCATCCATTCTGAAACATCAAAATTACTCTTGCCTGTGATTGCATCTAAACCATTATGCTTTTGAAAATTATTTTTTCTAGGTAAATTTTTGCCGTCAATGCTTCCTTGTTGTGAGTTGGTTACCCAGGGAAAATTACCAAGTACCAGAATATTCCCATCTAAATGATTTATCAGTGATGACCAATCAAACTCAAAAAATCTGCATGGTGAAGCTCAATTCTTCCATCTTGTATAAATTGCTTTTTCTTCCTAATTTCTTCTAAGTATTTTTGGTTTACTTCAACTCCAATAATTTTTTTTGTTGACTGAAATAAAGGTAAGGCAGCTTCAATAAAGTTACCCACTCCGCACGTAGGTTCAACGATGACATCGGGATTGACGCCAAGTTCCATCAACTGCTGACAGACTCTTTCAGCAAGTTCTAGCGGTGTCTGAAAATCTCCATATTCTACTTTTGCTTTGTGAAGACTACGAATCATGAGTTAGCTCTATAAACAGCAATGATCCCTTCTTCTTGACCAGCCTGCTCAATAACCCTTCCGTACTGAAGCCGCCATTGTAAGGCATTAGAAATAGTCAAAAATCCCTGGATGGGAGGATTTCTAAGTATTTCATCTGCAATGTTAGATGCCTCAATGTCATCAATTGGAAGATTTCGGTCAAGCATAAAAGCAATCAAGTCATCTTTGTTACCGTTATTTTCTAGGATGCTACGAATTCCACGAGTCATCTGAAAATCTGCCGTTTTTTCAGCACTCACGTAAATCGTATGCAAAATATTTAAATTGGCGGTTCGGTTTGTGCTGTTGTCCACTTTGTTGTAAACAAAAATAAGTAGCGAATACCCAAGCCCAAAAATCTTTTGTCGTGCAGATTTAAACGGGCATGATGATTGGGGTTGTTTAACGCTTGTCACCTTAATGTCTACAAACAGCCTTGGAAAATCGATGCCACTTGCAGAATTTCCCTCCACAAACTCATAACGCTCTTTGAGATAGAGCCTAAATTTTTGTTCCAAATATGTCCCAACAGCTTTTCCATCAGTAACTCCGTAGAGCAAGGGTTCTGGGTGTTGAGACTCGGCGGCTGAAAACGCTGTAGCTTCTGAACGGAGGATTTCTACGGTCAAAATTGTCATGGATAAATCAGAAATTAGTGCCAGACATAATATCATCCTCAGTTGAAGTTACAGATGTGCGATCGCAGCAAGAGCCGCGTAGCAAATTATTTCAAGGGCAGCATAAAGATGATCGGTTGTGAATCAAAAACTACTAGCCACCGCACAACTTCGCCATTACCAACCTCTTCCCAGGCAAAAATCCGATCGCTCTCCCAATTAAAAACCACCTCTTGACTGCGATCGCCAATTCCGCTATTCTCCCTTGCTTATAGGTAGTCTTGTGACATCCCATAACCTCGTAAGATTGCCAGTCCGCTCAAAATCTAGTCGCTACTTAATAGCTGCGCTAACAGCTATGAGTAGCTAACCTGCCCAACTGCGTAACCAGTTAGGTTGGCTAAGGGTGAATTTTACCACTCCCTTCGGACACCTTGCTTTGCTATGGCAGGGTGGCTAGGTTTTTCCTCGAAACCCAAAAAACCAGGAGAGTTTGATCGGGGTTCAAAATTTGCTAGCCGCTCTCATTCAAGGCAATGCTGACCTAGAGCGGCATCCGCAGCGCACTCCCCAAGCCAAAGCGCGCGTTATTTTGCTAGGTACTCCCGAAGATGTCAGCAGTGTGATCTATGAGCTTTACCAACGGGGCTTTGCTGAAGTGGCGGTTTGGAGTCCGCTCCAGCCCATCCCCGATTCAGGCGAAATCATTCGCTTGCTGATTCGTCGGTTTGGGCGATCGCCGTCCTCAGTTTGAGGCTCCCCCAACCAAAAGCTCAATGCCTCCTGAATCCTATCAAGCAGGGCTGACTCTGGTGTGGCTTGTGCTCTGGTATGGCTGGCATAGGCTCTAACGAGTTCCAGCGTTGTCTGGTGCAACGATTTGAGGGGGTGTTGGAACAGCGCCCGTCTGATTTTGCTGGCGCAGGAGTTCTGCCTGCCGTTGGCGAAAGTCAGAGGCTTGAGAGTTGATGCTCTGCTGCTGATCGCGGCTGAACTGGTATGGATCGCGGATTGTCCCTTGTTGGACACGATGCAATAGATCAAAACATGCTACCCATGCCGTTGAGATCGCCATTGGTATTGGCATCGCGATCGCTACTTCCCACTGGTGTTGACAAATCTGCGCTATTGGTCTGAGCCTGGGCAGGCTGAGCAATTCCAGTGAGTCCAATACCTACCAGCAAGCTCAGCGTTACCCAAGCTAAGCGGTGGACAGAATGAGATTTAAGGTCTGCTTTCATAAGGCGTCCAGCTTCGGGTATGCAAATAATAGTTCTTTGTTCTGTCTGAGACGTTATTGAATCAAGATTGCTCCCAATTGAATCAAGATTGCTCTCAAATTTAGGAGATTGGTGAATTGAATTTAATTTTTGATTTGATTTAAGCCAGCCAGGCAGGATGATTTACGCAAACGATCGCTTCAACAGAGGACGAATTGCCAGTAAACCCGCAGTGCTAAAGCCTACCAGGATCAGGAGAGCGATCGCCATAGTCACGGTTCCAAAAGGAGTATGCATGACAACGCTACCTAGTAGCCAGTTTGGGTGAGTGTAGATGTACCGAATCGGTTCAATCGCGTAGCTCAGTGGATTCAAACTCGCTACAACTTGCAACCAGGTCGGCATAAAGGACAAAGGGGCTAAAGCAGTGCTAGCAAACAACAGGGGCAAACTAGAGACAAAGATCACGGCAATCAATTCAATATGCCCAGGCAAGGCAAAGGCCAGTCCTAGGCTCAACGCGGTTACACCTAACACCAGAACCACAACGATCGCCACCACTAGTCCTAGTCCTATCGGAGCGGGTAGACCTGCACCCAAAACTGCACTCATGGCAATAATCACCGCTGTCTGAACCAAGCTCATGGTGGCAATGAAGATAGCAGAAGCCAGCACGATCGAGAATCGGGATGCCAGGGGTGCCACCAGTAATCGATTGAGGAAGCCAAATTCGCGATCGAACATGACGGGCAACCCGGCATTCAATGCTCCACTAAAAGCGGTAAAAACAATCACACCGGCCGCTAGAAATTGCCCATAATTCTGGCTGGTTCCAAATAGTCCTTGCGGCATATTTTGAAACAAAGCTCCGAATAGCACCAACCACATTACAGGTTGAATGATCCCGGCAATCAAAGTAGAAGGGCGACGCTGAAGCTGAATAAACAAGCGACGGGTCAGGGCCAGAGTTTCTTGGATAAACTCGTTGACATTGAAAGTAGACACAGGGGTATTCCCTGGATTAGGGAGCACTTTCGACCCATTTAGATCGGCAGGCGTAGGGGTGACAGTCTGGCTCATCGATCAGTTCCTCTTATTTCCTCTCAAGTCTTTTGCCTTTAGCCTAGCGCATGTTCTGCTTTCGCTCGGCTTTGGGATCGCGCTGGCTGGCTGCTGCAATTTCTGCATCCATCAGCGTCTTTCCTGTAGCAGCTAGGTACACATCATCCAGGCTAGGACGCGACTGAGAAATCCCAAAGGTGGGCAGCCCTGCTTGCTTCAACGCTTGCTGAATGGTCATTAGTGCCTCGCTTTGCGGGATGACTACGAGATTCAGTGAATTGCCTTGAGCCGAATTGATAATTACATCTTGCACAAACGGCAGGGCTTGCAGCATTGCCCTGGCATTCTCTGCTTCTGACGGTGGTGTAAACTCGCGAATCCGGAGGGTAACGCGATCGCCCCCCACCCGATCTTTCAATTCTGAGGGTGTGCCCGATGCAATCACAGTACCTTGATCAATAATTGCAACGCGATCGGCCAGGGCATCCACTTCTTCCAGATAGTGGCTGGTAATTAAAACAGTGGTGCCATTCTGCTGTAATTGCCGTAGAAAGTCCCAGACAATTAACCGGCTTTCAATGTCAAGCCCCACTGTTGGTTCATCCAAGACGAGGACATCGGGTTGGTGTAACAGCCCCGCTGCTAAATCCAGCCTTTTTTTAAGTCCACCTGAGTAGGTTCCAGTCTTTTTATCAGCCCAATCTTGTAATCCTAAAAGGGCGATCGCCTTCTCAATTTGCTGTTGGGCTGTCCCACGGGGTAGATGGTAAATAGCAGATTGCAATTGCAGGAGTTCTCGTCCGGTAAGCACTTTATCGAGGGCCACCTCTTGAGCCACGTAGCCCAGTTTCTGACGCGCTAGTTTAGGATTATCCAGTACTGAAACGCCGGAAACTGCTAGTTTCCCAGCGTCAGGCGTTGCCAGAGTACAAAGACACCGAAGCACTGTCGTTTTACCGGCTCCGTTGGGGCCCAACAGCCCAAAAATTTGGGCTGGCTCTATCTGTAGCGACACATCTTTCACCGCTTCGACCGAGCCGTAGCGTTTCTGAAGTTTTTCGATGAAAACCGCTAAAGCCATAAACTGATTATTTATTTAACGCAACATATCTCAACCTTTTCTCAGTCTTTATTGTAAGGGTTCTGTGGAGACACAGCGATCAGCGATCTCCACAAGACACTTCCACAGAATATCTATAGCAATTTTCAATTGAATAGGGTACAGCTTACTTTTTGAAAGCCTCGCGGAGCAAGGCTTTCAAAAAGTAATTTGGTTTTATCCAAGCGCGAAGCGCTATATAGGGTGAGATCGCCAGTCAAACTCACTTCAAGTGGGGAATTGTCCAGGCAGATGACCCAAAACGGTGGTCAAGTTGTCTGTGACAGCACTGACCCACTGATGTGTAACGGGTAGGCTATCAATCACCATTCCTGCTGACAGCAGCATCATGTAGAGAATAGAGTATTTGAATAGCGATCGCGCTACCCCCAAATCAGTGGGCGTTTGCAGCAGTGACCAGGCTTTAGCCAAAAACAACCCACCGAGAACCAGGGCGATCGCCGTATACACTACTCCCATGACATGAGCCGGATAGACCAGCAGCAAGGTCGCCGGAATCAGTAGCAGAGTATATATCCAGATTTGTCGAGCAGTTGGAACTTCACCCACAACAACCGGTAGCATCGGTACGCCTACCTTGGCATAATCTTCCCGAATCATGAGGGCCAGGGCCCAAAAATGCGGGGGCGTCCACAGAAAAATGATGGCAAAGTAAATCCAGGCTGCCCAACTTAGCTCACCTGTGACAGCCGCCCAGCCCACCAAGGGTGGAATTGCGCCTGCTGCTCCACCAATCACGATATTTTGAGTACTGTGGCGCTTGAGCCAGTGTGTGTAGACCAGGACATAGGTGACAATACCAGACATGGCCAGGCAAGCGCTCAGCAGATTAGCAAATACGGTCAATAGGGTGAAGGAGAGGCTGGCTAAAACGATCGCAAATAGCAGGGCATCACGCGGTTGGATGCGTCCAGAGGGCAAAGGGCGGTGACGAGTCCGCTCCATCTCATAATCAATGTCGCGATCGTAGAGACAGTTAATCGTATTGGCAGAAGCCGATGCCAAGGCCCCACTGACCAGGGTAATCAGTAAGAGTAGTGGATTCACCTGCCCGGCCGCAGCAATCCACATACTGCCTGCTGTGGTAACAAGCAGCAAAATAATAATTCGAGGTTTGGTGAGTTGCCAATAGCTTTGGATCACCTGCCAGAAATTTTGGTGATGGCGAGTAGCGTTAGTCCAAGTGGTCTCGTGCATTGGGGGTTCTCGTCTTAAAACAGTTCAGCAAACAATTCAGTGGAAATGGGGGTGAAAAATTGGCATGTGGAATGGTGTGACTTTTAGGATGATAGGCTTGCAGCAATTTCAGGATTCATTCTGGCAAGCTGGCGATCGCGCCCTGCCAGAACAGTAATACAGACCAATGTTCCTAAAAGCGCGGCTCCAATCGCTTGGTGGCTGATGGTAAGCAACTCAACCTGTAAATGCAAGCGGAAAGTCAGAACACCCAACATCACCTGGAGCAGCAGTAATAGTCCTACGAACCTGGTAAGCTGGCGCAGCGCTACACTCAGGGCAGGCGTTTGCCAACCCCTGACTGTTACCACCAGAGTTGCTATGCTGGCGGGAACCACGCCCATCAGATGGGTATTCATCACCCCACAGAGTTGGGATACCCACAAGCATTGGTGCAGTGCCCACTGAGAGCCAACCAGTCCACCGGAGAGGCTTTGTAGGTAGATCAAGATGGCAGCTACTAAGCTGAGCCAGGGCAGTTTTTCCGCCGTTCCTGTCGCCTGGTAGGGCAACAGTAGCGTGCCTATTACCAGAAGCGTGGTGAAAAATAGAAGAGCTGTTCCTAAGTGTGCTGTAACAATGTCAAAGCGCAATAGTTGAGTCACCGTCAATCCTCCTAGAATACCCTGAAATAGAATCAACCCCAGTGAGAATAGGGATGCTCCAGGCAACCAGGCGGGTAGCGTGTCACGATAGATCCAACTTAGCGCAACTAGCGCCAGCGTTGAAATTCCGATTAATGCTGCATCTAAACGATGAAACCATTCTAGGAATACTTGCAGGTTCATTTGCTGGCTAGGAATCAACGTGCCGTAGCAGAGCGGCCAGTCAGGACAGGCAAGTCCGGCATTCATGACACGGGTGGCACTGCCAATGGCCATCAGAATTAGGGTGGCGATCGCGATTTTCCAGACGAGCCGTCGTACCAGACCTGGAGCAGAGGCAGGTAATTGAGAGGATGCCGACACAGAAGGAACTGGAAGGGGTAAATCAGGACGAAGACTGGAGTCAGCCATTGGTTCAAACCCCCTTGATCAGTGGATCAATTGACGCCATTACACAGAAGAAAATATATGAAGTTGACAAGATGACTGAATGAGTTACAGCTACTACTTCACTTAAAACCGAAATATTTTGACAACAGGACATGTTCTTACTCTAGTGAACTCACGAAAGTAAACCCACAAGCCTTAGTAATTTCTTCGGATTGTTGTTAGGCATCATTGCTTTAACCCAAGTCTTAACCTAAAAGGAAAAGCAAAGTGTAGGTTATGAAGAATAAAATTTACGAATTCTTAAACTGACTCAGTATCTGGTACTACACAATTCCTATTGCGATCCCAAAGATAAGCTTAAGGATATCTAGAAATCTCTAGACTTTCATACATTGACGATTTGACAATCCTGGTTGAATCGGGCCGATTGGTTTAACGTGTTAGGTGGAAGCAACTGATGTCGAAGCAAACTCAATTGCTGAAAAGTTAGGTGCTCTACTGTAAGCAATTGCTTAGAAATTTAAACTCTCTTAACTTTTTCTAGAATTCTCTCCTTGGTAGCTTTTCACGCTCTTAAATGGAGGTGGTAGCTATCGAATTGAATTAACCCTTGCTCAAACTTCTACGCCCTGAACAATCCTGATTAGCCGTGAAAATTCCAAGTAACATTCTTACGATGCTTGCTGGCATCGCCCTAACACTAGCTAGCCTGTGGTACGGGCAAAATCATGGACTAATGCCCGTTGAGGCATCATCAGATGCTGCGCTTGTAGATGGGCTATTCAACACCATGATGACGATCGGCACTGCTATCTTTCTCCTGGTGTGGGGCGTGCTCATTATCTGTTTTCTCAAGTTTGGGCGTCGTGCTGGCGATGAAACCGATGGCCCACCCATCGAAGGTAATATCCCGTTAGAAATTGTCTGGACTGCAATTCCAGTCGTAATCGTTCTGATTCTGGGCGTCTATAGCTTCGATGTCTACAATACTATGGGTGGATTTGACCCTGATGCTGCTGGGGATCCGGGTGTCCAGGTCGCCATGCTTTCGGACAGTGAGGCTGCCACCCCTTTGATCGATGCTGCTCATCAAAAGGTTGAGCAGCATCGTCCAGCGCATCATCAGCACATGGCGCTAGGGATTGGAGCTTCACCTGACGAAATCGGACAAGCGCCTGATGTCACGGTCAACGTTTTAGGCTTACAGTACGCCTGGATTTTCACCTATCCTGATCTCGGCATCACCTCTGGAGAACTACACTTGCCTGTCGATAAAAATGCCCGTCTCAATCTGAAAGCTCAGGATGTTATCCACGCTTTTTGGCTACCGGAGTTTCGTCTCAAGCAAGATACCATCCCAGGGTCAGAGTCAGAACTGCGCTTTACACCCAAACGAGTTGGCGACTATCCCATTGTCTGTGCTGAACTCTGTGGTCCTTATCACGGTGCTATGGGCAGTCGCCTCTATGTGCAAACTCCTGAAGACTATGACGCCTGGGTAAAAGAACAGACTCCTGCTCCTGCCAGTGATACTACTGCTGCGGATCTGGAAAAGTTGATGCAAGGCGATCGCTCCAACGCAGAATATTTGGCCCCGATCGCCACCCAAATTGGGCTAAATGCTAAAACTCTAGAGCAACTGCATCCCCATCTCATGCCGTCTCTACCCGATGTTCCTGGCACAAAGCAGGCTTTAATAAACTCAGATTCGCCCTCTGCCTAGAAACCACCCATATCAAACTTCTGGTGGTTATTGGCTAGCGATTCAGAGGGATGTCCATCGTCTAGCTGTCCCATCATCCTCATAAGCTTGCTGAACGATTTATGACGACTCAAGCAGAAATGCAATCCACCATTCCTACCGCTCATGCCCATGCAGAGCGCAAGTGGTGGCATTACTTCACTTTTTGTGAAGACCATAAGGTTATTGGCATTCAATATCTTGTAACGGCCTTCTTTTTCTACTTGATTGGCGGTGCTCTGGCGACAGCGATTCGGACAGAATTGGCTACGCCTGCCTCAGACTTTGTCAGTCCTCCTACCTACAACAGTCTGCTTACCCTGCATGGGACGATCATGATCTTTTTGTGGATCGTACCCGCCGGAGCAGGATTAGCTAACTACTTAATCCCGCTGATGGTGGGAGCGCGAGACATGGCATTTCCTAAACTGAATGCAATGGCTTTCTGGATGGTGCCTCCTTCTGGGCTGATGCTAGTCCTGAGCTTCTTTCTGGAAAACCCCCCTCAAGCTGGTTGGACTTCCTATCCACCTTTAAGCCTATTGACAGGGCAGGTAGGAGAAGGAATTTGGATTTTCAGTCTATTAATTGCTGGAACCTCCTCCATCTTGGGTGGAATTAATTTTGCGGTGACCATCCTCAAAATGCGCGTTCCCAGCATGTCTATCAACCAGATGCCGCTATTCTGCTGGTCTATGCTGGCCACTGCCGGGCTAATCCTGATTGGTACTCCTGTTCTAGCCGGGGCACTGATTCTTTTGGCGTTTGATCTCTTGGCAGGTACTTCCTTCTTTAATCCCACTGGAGGGGGTGATCCGGTTGTCTATCAGCATATGTTCTGGTTCTACTCTCATCCAGCGGTTTACATCATGGTGCTACCGTTGTTTGGGGCAATTTCAGAAATTTTGCCAGTTCATGCCCGTAAGCCAATCTTTGGATATCAGGCGATCGCCTACTCTAGTCTGGCAATCTCATT
>JAAUOQ010000112.1 GCA_012034795.1 Leptolyngbyaceae cyanobacterium CRU_2_3 | reverse complement strand
CTCTACCGAGTTAAAATGCCCCGTGTCGTCGATATAGCAAGATTCTGGGATGGCAAAATCGCCGTTTATTAGCCAAGATTGCTCGCGACCCGTTGAGATGACAGGAGACTGAAACTGCGCCCGCTTGAGATAGCGGCAGTGTTCTTTGTAAGGAGCAAGAAAAGTATCCAATAGCTCTTGACTTACTTCTTCCATTGTGGGTAAGGTCTGCTGGACAGTCATAGCAGTATTCCTCATCAAAAATCTAAAAGACAATAAACCTAAGCAACGTAGAACGGTAGCCCGTCGTAAATGCCAATCCGATGGCTGACGCTAGGTTCACCTTTAGGCACTGTAGATGCCTTGTGTAGTAAGGTGCGATTGTCCCACAGCAAAATATCGCCTTCTTTCCAGATGTGCGTGTGAATATGTTCATCCCGCTCAATGAAAGCAAAGAGTTGATCTAATACTTCTTTGCTTTCCTCATAGCCCAAGTTTGCAATCTTTGTCGTGAATCCCTGGCTGATGTAAAGCGATCGCTGATGGTTGACCGGATGGGTAATCACAGCCGGATGAGTTGTTGGCGGTGCTGTTTGCTCAAAATCATTCAGGATATCAATAATGGCGCGATCAATATCCCACTCTTGCACCTTGTAGCGCCACTTTGCCTCATGTAGGGCATTTTGACCTTCCACATAGCGCTGCAAATCAGGCGGAAGGTTCTTGTATACCTGATGCATGTCAATGTAGTAGGTTTCCCGGATGGATTGGGGTAAAACCTGCGGGTAGAGCATTGTCATGGGTAAAGGTTCTGGCTGAAATGCACAGTCGGTGTGCCAGTAGCGTCCCGTTCCTGCTACTCCAATCTTTTTGCCAGCGACTAAGACGTTAGAAGACACAAAAATTTCAGGATAATCAGGATGGTGATAATTATCTTGAAAGTAGATTTGTGGAGTGCCAATTTTCTTGGCAAACTCAACATATTGCTCAGTCGTAATCTTTTGATTTCTGAAAACAACGAGCTTATGTTGATAAACCAGTTGCCGGATGGTTTCGATCGCTTCCGGGGCGATCGCAGCCACATCCATATCTATAAGCTCAAACCCGATTCGCTCGGCGGGTGCAATTACGCTCATTCTATTCACCCAAATCTTTTCTAATCGAACTGTAAGAGGCTGACAACCAAGAGCTAGAAACTAAATGAATTGTCCGAAGGTTCAGCCCTAAAGTTTACTCCAACCTGTCTGCCAAGCAAGCTATCGACTCAGCAGGATTTGCTGGTGGTAAAACTAAAACTACTCTTTGAGTGAAATTATTGTTCAATGTATTTTCAATGTCAAAAGACAGGATGTCAAACTACAGAATGCTACCCTCTACTGACCGCTCCACCCCCTCGCCACAGCAAAACAGTAAAGCTTCAGTAGATCGCAATGGGGTTTTGGGGTGCATGACGTGCCCCCCGAAGCTCAAAAAACCTAGTTTTCCGCCCGCTCAATGGGCGAAAGACTAGGTTGTTGAAAGGATTATTGAGAGCTTTGCGATCTGCTGAGACTACTACGGCTGGGGCACCCAGACCGAAACTGAACCCGCAGGGCAGCGAAAATCAGCCCAACCTTCATCATTGGTGGTAATCAGTTCTGTGATGTGTTCGGTAATGTCCATATAAGTGCGATTGGGTTGTCCAACTTCCATATACTTACTGCCCTCATCCCCATTGCTTAGAACAACTGCCATGCCGCCTGGCTGCTCTTCATTTCCCATTCTGGTCCAGCCAATTGTATTGGCGTGATCAAAATAGTCGTATTGATCTCCGTAAGCATAGGTTTGACGGGCAAAGAGCATTTTGTCAATCAAAAATTTGTGACTGTCTAACCAAACTTCGTGCTCGTTGCCATCGTTGCCGCTGTCTTTGTAATGAGCACCATAATAGTCTCCATAGAAGATACAGGGGTAGCCTTCGCGTCGTAGCAAGATTAGGGCATAGGCGATCGGTTTAAACCAAGGCTCAACTACCGATTCTAAAGATTGCAAAGGCTGCGAATCATGGTTTTCTACTAGCGTTACTGCTAGAGCAGGCTGCTGTTGGACAAGTGTGTTGTCAAAAATTTGACGCATATCATAGTCTTGACCGGCCTGGCTAGCAGCATGGAAATTGTAATGCAGGGGCGCATCGAATAGCGTCACTTTGCCATTTGTTGTTTCAATAAAGCTATGCAGGGCTTCAACTTCGTAAGACCAATACTCACCTACGGCAAACAAGTCGCGTTCAGCATGTTGACTAACGTGATCCATCCATTCTCGGAAAAAGTCTGCCGACACATGTTTGACAGCATCAAACCGGAAGCCATCAACTCCCGTTGTATCGATATACCATTCACCCCAATACTTTAGTTCGCCGCTAACCTCTGGGTTATCCATGTCCAGATCGCAACCCATGAGGTAGTCAAAGTTGCCCTTTTCTAAATCAACATTGTTGTCAAATTCTTTCCCTTTTAGCAGGTAAATAGCATTCTCAGATTCATTGTAGGCATTGTAGTCGATCGCATCAAAATGCCACCAATGCCATTTCATACTAGAGTATTTATTTCCACGGCCTGGAAGGTGAAATGTGTCCATGCTTTGATTTTTTGATATTCCCCTATCGGTGCATTTCGATTCTCAGGATCAAACGGTGTGGCTTCAGCTTCTTCTTCTTCATCTGCCCCTAATTTGTGGTTAAGCACAATATCAGCATAAATCCGAATTCCTACTCCTTGGGCAGCTCTGATGGCACGTAAATACTCGTCCTTTGTACCGTATTTTGTTCTGATTGATCCTTTTTGATCAAACTCACCTAAATCAAATAGATCATAAATGCCATAGCCAACATCGCTGCCGCCCCCCGTGCCTTTGTATGCGGGTGGCAACCACAGAGACGTTACCCCAAGTTGCGCTAATTCTGCGGCAGACTCAGCTACCTGGTTCCAAAGTTGCCCATCGTCAGGGCTATACCAATGGAAGTATTGCATCATAACGCCGTTCGTCTCAGACACGATCGCTGCCTCCTGCAAAAGTAGTATTATTTATTCCTTTGACTGTAATGAATAATACGAGAAAGCACGTTACGCCACATCTATCGATTTGTAGATGACGGCTGTGGAGTTTCTATAGGCAGGAATACTGCTCTGCGACTGATCAAGTCTGCTCCTGGTAGAGAAATATGAAGATCTATACGCCTCTAAGCGATCGCTGAGTTGAAGCATCTGCCGATAGTTCTTGAGTTAAATTTTCCTGGAGTGCTTCTAGAACCGCGATCGGATCAGCAGCTTCTTGCATAACTGTGGCTTCTGGATCATGGCGATCGATCACATTCGGTATATCTTGACGAAGTTCTTCCAACAGAGCGATGATTTTGGCGATCTTTTTGTTCGGACAACAGATTAAGCTGCAAGGTCAATTGCGATCGCTGTTCAGCAAAATTTTCTTGCCGCGTTTGCCGAATCAATACTCCTGTTGAAATCAATAAAGATGCCATATCTAAGCCCTGATCTGACCAATGAAAGGGCGGCACATAAAATGGCAATACTGGACTAAAAGCATCACTAAAAATCCATCCCGCAAATCCCAGTATCAGGCTATACAAAAACACAGGTCGTTCAAAGAAAGTAAAAATCTTTTCCAAAACTCTCTGATGAGATGGAATGTCTCGAACTTTCTGGGTGTGAAGGGAGATAATAGCTTCAATATTTTTGGACACGGGATCAGGAAGGGGAGCCGTAAAAATTCGTTTCCGACTGGTTTCATAACTGGTTTCATAACCGGTTTCAGCAGAACTCAGAACAGCAGGAACTGACGGATCAGCGCGATCGCTATGGCTTGGAGTTGAAGAGTGGATCATGGGAATCTTCCTAAAGATACATGACTGAACCGTTAAGCTACGTGTGTAAGTCTCAAAGACTAATCACAAGCCTCAAGAGCCATCGTACATAGTCTCAGTAGATCTCAAAGCTCTAAATAATCCTTTCAAAATCCTATTTTTGGGGTTATGGGACGCACGTCGCGCGTCCCATAACCCCATTTGCGATCTACCGAGCTTATGAAGATTCATTCTAGCCACGCAACGGTTTAGCCTGCCTCGCCCTGCTCACTTTACGAAGGACGATCGCATCTCCACTCTTTTGACAGTCGATTGGTCGAGCCGCGCTTTAGCGCCTCTGGACACATCACATGCAGGGTTAACTGGCAGTCCAGCATATGATAACCCTGTAGCTGTGCTTGCCTGGAGGCAATTTTTAAAATCTGATCATTTTTAAACTCTAAGGTGCGGTTACATTGAAGGCATACCAAATGGTGATGCACGTAGGGCGATGGCAGATTTAATTCGTAGTGTTTATGTCCCTCTGCTAGCTCCAGTTCTCGCAACAAACCCATTTGGGTCATGAGATGCAGCGTTCGATAGACAGTAGATAAACTGATGCGTTCAGCTTCCTGTTGCAACAAAACATGCAGTTCTTCAGCACTTAAATGATCGCCTTGCGGTAGTTCTTTAAAGATATGCAGGATCTTTTCTCGCTGAGCAGTCATCCGAAAGCCTCGCTCATGCAAGGCTACTTTAAGCGAATCGAGATCATAAAGGGACATAGACACTAGCAGGTGAGGTTGAGCCTTGTTACTTCAGCAGTCTTTGATGATGCACTTCCTATAGAGTGGGCAGTGCCCACCCTACCCAATCGGTTCTTAGATCGGCTCTTAAACTGCTTCTAGCAAAGCTTGACCCAGATATTGACCTTTAGCCGGAACACCCGGCAGCGCGAAGAAATAGCCCCCGCCGATCGGTTTAATATATTCCTCCAAAGGCTCCCCGTTAAGGCGTTCCTGCACTGTAATAAAACCTGTCTGCAAATTGCTTTGAAAGCAAACAAACAGTAAACCCATATCCAACTGTCCGGCATTGTCAAAGCTGCGCGAATAGTTGAAGCCCCGCCGCAAGATTAGCCCCAAATCAGACTTGCGCGGATTGGCTAACCGAATGTGAGCATCTAAAGGAATTTGTTGACCTTTGCGATCGCGATCGTAATTGGGAATGTCACTTTCCTGGTGATAGCCCAACACTGCCCCCGTATCTTTTTTGCGACCAATAATTTGTTCCTGTTCTTGTAAAGGGGTTCTGTCCCACCGCTCTACCAAATTGCGAACGACTCGAACCACCTGATAGGAACCCCCTGTTGTCCAGGCGGGTTCGCTACCTGCCTGAACCCAGACTAATTGATCCATCCGTTTTTGATCTTGGGGATTGAGATTAGCCGTACCATCCTTAAATCCTAAAAGATTCCGAACAGAAGTTTGGTGCTCTCCTTTGAGTGTATTCGGTTGTTGAAATCCTTCTATTTTCCAGGACAATACCAACGCATCTGAAAGATTCTTCAAGATATCTCGCAGGGCGTGTAGATTGGTTTCGGCAGTGTTGGCACAAAACTGGAGCATTAAATCCCCATGACACAGGTCTGGATCAAGCTGGTCATTGGGGAAACTCGGCATTTCGGCCAAATGCCGAGGCTTAAGGTGTGCCAAGCCAAACCGCTGATCGAACAGTGATGCACCCAACGCTACCGTGATTGTCAAATTATCAGGATAAACTCTGGGGCCAAGAATTCCTGAATCGGCGGGCGGAAATTTGGGATCGATCGCTTGAGGCGTACCCCCTGCCATCAGAAACTCAATCCGATCGGTCAGCCTTTGAAAGAGGTGAGTCAGGTCTGCCCTAGTTTTAGGGGTGACCTTGAATGCGACCATCAATGCCGATGCTGGAGAGGGTGTGGTAATACCTGCCTGGTGCAATCCAAAGAAGGGTACAGAGGCTTCGGCGGTTGCTGGAATTTCGCCGCTGTGCGTCAGACTGCGGTAGCCTAAACTCGCCAAGGCAGCAGCACCACCCGCGCCAATCATGCCCAGGAGCACATCGCGGCGGCTGAGCCGACGAAAAACAGGGGAATTGGATGAGTGAGAAACAGACATAACGGCTCCTTAATCGACGCCAAGCGTACCGCGAAACTGTGATAGATCTTCAGACAGAGTTGCTAGTACTGCTTTCAGATCATCGCGATCGCCCTTAGCAAGCTGGTCATACTCTACAAAGCCACCACCCGGAGCTTTATATTTTGCCAACGTGGTATTGACTTGGGCAAAAGCAGTGTCTACTCGTTTTTGCAGGTCTGGATTGACTTTTTCCACCAAAGGACGCAGCAGTGTGACAATTTTTTGAGAGCCTTCCACGTTGGCATTAAAGTCCCAGAGGTCAGTGCGGCTATAGCGGTCTTCTTCACCACTGACTTTGGTTGCAGCGACTTCTTCAATCAAAGCAGCCGCGCCACCGACCATATTTTTGGGTTCGATCGCCAGTTCCATAATCCGCTTTTGCAGATCCAGGGTGTCTGCCATCAGCTTTTCCGCGATCGGCTTCATGCCCTCTGTGGTGTTGTCTTGAAACAGGGCTTTTTCAATACGATGGAAACCTGTGAATTCTGGATCATCGGCTTTCTTCGCAAAATCATCCTCACGGGCATCCATGCTACCGTCCAAATCGGAGAACAGTTCCGCGATCGGTTCGGCACGTTCCCAATGAACACGGGTGGGTGCATAGAGATCTTTGGCCTTGGTGATATCTCCCGCAATCACGGCATCCGTAAAGGCCTGGTTTTTTATCACCAACTGATCAATTTCTTGGATCACGTAAACTTTGTATTCCGCGATCGGTGCCACCAATTGACTGGGAGTAATCACAGCACTTGCCGATGTGCCTGTGGCTGTAACCGTGAGCTTGCCTTTGGGGTTGCTACGCAAACCGCAGCCCATATCATACTCTCCGGCTTCCAGATCCGCTTTGAGATCTTGTACAAAACCAGGAGCAATGTTTTCTCGTTCTTCTACGACCTTGACCCCATCTAGGATTTCCCATTCCAAAGGCTGGCTGCTTTGGTTGGTAATCTCGAACGATGTTTTGCCAGCGGGTACTGAAAGCTGATTGGGTTCGCAGCCTTTGTCAGTCACTGTCAGGGCAACTTTGTTGAGCGCACTCGCTTCTGTGGCATTACTAGAATTTGTGGCATTAGGCGCGTTAGTGGTGCAAGCACTCAGGTTAAAAGCTAGCAAAGTAGCGGCTGAAAAGATGAGCGATCGCTCCTGTTGTTTGGGCTGAACCCTTGACTGTTTTGAAACCCCTGGCTGTTTGGGAACCATAATGAAACCTCTCCTGAACCCTTGAGATTAAAATGCTTGAAACCAAAATGCTTGAAACCAAAATGCTTGAGGTTGAGAACTCTAAAGCCGATCGGAAAGGCGAACAGGCGGCGGCGTTGATTGCTTGACTCTATTGCCGGGAAAGAAGCTGTTAGAAAAGAACAGCAGCAGTGTCGGAATCAAGTAGCCAAAATAAGCCAAAATCTCGCTAACAGTCGGGGCATCGCTATAGCCGAAAATACCTGCCAAGATGGAACCAATTAACCCATGTGTGGGCAGTGTGCTGCTCCAATCAAACACAACAGCTTGACCGATATTCCAAATGCCAGCTTCGTGTAGTGCTCGGATAGCGCTTGCCGACAGACCCGCAGCCACCAGAATGATAAAAGCACCCGTCCACATGAAGAACTTACGTAGATTAATCCGAATGCCGCCTTGGTAGATGCCAATTCCCACGGCGATCGCTGCTGCATAGCCCAAAAGCGCACCTAGAGGAGCCTGGATGCCCACTTTCTGCTGGAACGTAGCCATTAAAAATACGACAGTTTCTAGCCCTTCGCGGGCCACTGCAAAAATGCCATGCCTACCAACGTCAGTCCCCACTTGTCGTTGGATTGAACAGCCGCTTCCACTTGCGAGTGCAGTGCGCTTTTGATCGAACGTCCGGCTTTTTTCATCCAAAACACCATGCAGGTGAGGACAACAACCGCAATCAGGGCAATAACTGCTGCAAATAGTTCTTGTTCCTGTTGAGGAAAGTCCCCGGTAGTTGCTTGCAGAAAAATTGCCAGGACTAAACACATGAAAGTGGCCAGTGCGATACCGAGCCAAACGGCTTTCATCAGATGGGTGCGCCCTGTCTGCCTCAAATAGCTAGCGATAATGCCGACAATCAGTGCTGCCTCAACACCCTCTCGGAACATGATCAAGAAGGGGACGAGCATAAAGTGAAAAGTCCTCTTGCAAATGTTCTCATTATTAAAACAGAGAGTATTGTCCCTTTAAATGAGAATCTATGTCAATTAATCGAGCCGTTAAAAAGACATTAAGAATTGATGCGAAATTGTGCTCCGCAGCATCACTCTGGGAAGTGTCACTCTGGGAAGTGTCACTCTGGGAAGCGGCAAAGCAAAGTATGATGATTTTGGTTAATAAAAGGTTAAGAGATTTGGGGTCAAGAAATTCAGGTGCCATCTTCTAGAAATATCCAAGTAGGGTCAAGGGTGAGGATTCTCCACCCCGATTATGCCGCTGACAAAATTGGAGTCGTGCTCAGTCCAGAGATTCTCTCTACTGGGCAGCCTAGCGATCGCTGGATTGTCCAGGTAGAAACGAAGACATCGTTTTGTCTCTCGCCCCCGATGAGTTCATGCGTCAAGATTAAGAGAGATATCCTACTGAGGTACTTCTGTGAGGTTTTTCTGTCGTTTTTGATCATCAGATTAGTCATTTGGCAGCAACTGATAGCGGGGGGAGTGGTCGATCGCCCTTTTCAGCACCATCCTTTTTAACTGGCAACTTCCAGCTTGGGCAGATTGGACTATGCCCATGTCATTAGTAATGCTGATCTGCACGGACAGGATTTTTCAGGGCAAGAACTGCAAGGCTCAGAATTTTCCAATGCCAACCTGGAACTGACCAATTTTGCCCATGCGGATGTGCGAGGCACTGTGTTTAGTGCGTCGGTGATGACCAAAACCAACCTGCATGGCGCAGACTTAACCAACTCAATGGCAGATCAGGTGAAGTTCACAGGAGCCGATTTGAGTGACGCTGTATTTGCCGAAGCTATTTTGCTGCGATCGACCTTTGAGGACGCAGACATTACGGGTGCTGATTTCAGCAATGCCATCCTGGACAGGGCACAGGTGAAGCAATTATGCCAACAGGCAACGGGCACCAACTCTAAGACCGGCGTGTCCACGCGAGAGTCTTTGGGGTGCCGGTAGAGTGCCAAAGGCAAGCACTAGCAAGCAAGTGATTCAAATGATTCAAATGATTCAATAGGTAGGGGAGAACTGACGATGCAAGTTGGGGTGATTGGGGGCGGGCAGCTTGCCTGGATGATGGCAACTGCGGCTCAGAAGTTAGACATTGAACTCGTTATTCAAACACCATCTCAGGATGATCCAGCCGTGGCGATCGCCACCCACACCATTTTTGCTGCGATCGACAATGCCGAGGCAACCGCGCACCTAGCAGAAATCTGTGATGTCATCACCTTTGAAAATGAATTTGTCAATCTAGAGGCACTGGCACCCATTGAGCACCAGTTACGCCAGAAGGGGGCTGGCTTTTATCCTGAATTGCGATCGCTGGCTCCCCTGCTGGATAAATATCACCAGCGCCAATATTTACAAAATTTGCACCTGCCCACTCCCCGCTTTGCCGCCCTAACACCAACTGCTGACCTCAGCCAATTTGGCAGCCAATTTGGATTTCCAGTGGTTCTGAAAGCTCGCCGCTTGGGGTACGATGGTCGCGGCACCCAGATTATTCCAGATCTGGACTCACTGAACGCAGTGCTAGGGCAACCGGGTCAAGCCGCAGATGTTTGGCTTTTGGAAGAGTTTGTGCCTTTTGAGCGGGAGCTAGCCGTCATGGCCGCGCGATCGCCCCAAGGGGAAATCAGCCTGTATCCAGTTGTAGAAACGCAGCAGGTTAGCCAGGTTTGTCGGCGGGTGTTTGTCACTTCAGTGTTGCAGCCAGAGGTCGTGGCGCAGGTGAAGGCGATCGCCACTCAGCTTTTGACTCACCTCAACTACGTTGGCATCATGGGCATTGAGTTTTTTCTCACTGCCGCAGGCAAGGTCTTGGTGAATGAAACGGCTCCCCGCACTCACAACTCTGGGCATTACAGCCTGGATGCCTGTGAAACTTCACAATTTGAACAGCAACTTCGGGCTGTGTGTGGGTTGCCTCTGGGCAGTGCTGCGCTCACCTGTGCTGGGGCAGTCATGGTCAATCTGTTGGGCTATGAAACGGCAGCGCATGAGTACCTAGAGCAGCGGCAGCAACTAGAGCAAATTGGGCGATCGCACCTTCATTGGTATGGCAAATCAGTCTCACGTCCAGGACGCAAGCTAGGGCATGTGACGGTATTGCTGGAGGATGGACAACTGGAAAAGGGACAAGCTGAAGCGATCGCCCAACACATTGAGGCAATCTGGTATCCATGAGTGGCACAAATTCTCGCCAGTCGGGTGAGCATTGCTCACCCGACCCTACCAGAGGGCAAGAATGAGCTTACGGGGCAAG
>JAAUOQ010000111.1 GCA_012034795.1 Leptolyngbyaceae cyanobacterium CRU_2_3 | reverse complement strand
AGTGCCTTAGTTATTCTAGGAGCTGGCTCCTATTTGTTTCTGAGTCCCAAGCCCTGCCCAACGGGACAGCAAAAAGTGAATGGTATTTGTCAAGTCGTGGCTTCTACACCCAATCCTGGGAATCTTGAAGGTTCCCCTGTTCCTCTCACTTCTCCCTCTGCCAGTTCAGTTTCTCCTCCTCCTATCAGTAACTCATACCGCACTTTCAGTGAAGTTCCTCATGTCCCTGGATTGATTGTTCGCTATGGAGGCTCCACCAGTATGGCTGGAATCAGAAATCCAGCAGTGGTGGCAAAATCCTTCAAGCCCATCCCAATTTTCAACTCCAGTACGTTGAGCCAACTGCGGGTGAAAAACCAGGTTCTGGTAACGGAATTAAGATGCTAATTAATGATGAAATTAGTATTGCTCTATCTTCCCGCCCCTTGAAAGATGCAGAAATTGAGCGAGCCAAGATTCGGGGATTCAGTCTTGAAGCTGTTCCCATCGCCATTGATGGAATTGCCTTGTATGTCAATCCACAAGTAGCAATTTCTGGGCTAACCCTAGCCCAACTGAAAGACATCTATACAGGCAAGATCACTAATTGGAATCAAGTTGGAGGTTCCAATCTAGAAATCAAGGCTTTCAGTCGCGATCCTAATGACGGGGGCACGCCAGAATATTTTAAGGAACATATCTTAGCAGGGGAAAATTTTGCCTCCTCCGTAGCCCAGTCCTATGTACGCGACCAGACCGATTCTATCCAAAAAACTTCAGCAACACCTGGCGCGATCGCTTATGGAACTGCTGCTGAAGTCTGTAATCAATCAACTGTCCGATCTTTGCCTCTGATCAACAACCAAAATCAACCCATTTCACCTTGTGATGGACAGCAGGCGGACCTGACAGCCTTTACAAACAGTACTTATCCAATTACCAGACAACTGTTTGTAATTATTAAGCGCAATGGCAGAGATGCCGAAGCGGCAGGGGTGGCTTACGCTGAAATGTTTTTGAGTCAGGAAGGGCAGCAACTGGTACAAGAAGCGGGTTTGGTACCCATTCGCAGATAAGAGAGCTATTGAGAGAGCCAGGGGGAAAATCCTATGTTGCCAGCAATTGAAGAGAAGAGTATGATTCCCACAATTTTGGTGGGTCTTGGGGGTACTGGCGCAGAAGTATTGCTCCGAGTCCGGCAACTCACTGAAGCAAACTATGGTGATCTAAAACGATTTCCCATCCTCAGTTTTTTGTGGATTGATACTGACAAAAATTATCGAGTTAATCAATCAGCAGCAAGGTCTCTTCTACAAGATCACGAACAACTTTGGGCAACGGTTAAGAGTCATCAGGGTCGTGACATGCTCGCTGATATGCATCACTACCCTTGGGTTGAATCCTGGTTTCCCAAAACACTCGCACAGGACATAAATACTTTAGAAACTGGAGCAGGTCAAATCCGTACCTATGGACGACTTGCCTTCTTTTGTCACTACTTGAAGATTAGAGAAAAGTTTAACGCGGCGCATAATCAGATCAAAGGTCATGAAGATTTTATGCTGGATGAGCATGGCATCCGTGTGCTCAGTCATGCAGTCAACGTCTTCGTTGTTAGTTCGTTGTCAGGTGGAACTGGCAGCGGCATGATCATAGACATGGCTTACTGCATGCGCCATTGGCTCCAAGAGCGGGAGAGTCCTGTCCTGACGGCAATTACCTCTTTACCCAATGCCTTTACCAGTTCAGAAGCAAGCGATCGCTCCTAGCGAACAGTTATGCTGCCCTCATGGAGTTGAACTATTTCTCTGATCACAAAACTGAATATGTAGCTCAATTCGGTAAAGGCTTAGTAACTGAAATTCGCAATCAGGCTCCCCCATTTGATTTTACGTACCTAGTGGGTACTAAAAACGGTAAAACTGAACTCACCTTAGATCAGCTATGGGAGATGATCGCCCAAAATATCTTTCTAGATTTAACGGCTAACTTTGCTCCCTACAAACACTCAATTCGAGAAAGTATGAAAGTTGCCTGGACTAGGACAGATCCGGGGGGGAAAGGTTTTCCCAAATGCTTTATGAGCTTTGGGTTAGCGATGATCGAGATTCCTATCGTGCAAATTCGGGCTAGCTTATCGAATCGGCTAGGGTGTCATTTGAGCAGTTGGTGGCTGAATGACTCTGTAAGCTTGCCTTCCAACCTGGTGGAACTTGTTCAGAAAGATAGTTGCCAGCGACTACGGTTTACTAAACCTGAGCTTTTGACAGATTTAGCCTCTAGTAATGACAAGTCTTTTTTATCAGAAATTGCTATTTGGATAAACTCAATTCGTAAGGAAATCTTTGAGGATAACAAATTGCAATGCACCTACCAGGGTGTTAATTTTTTTGGCCCAGAAAAAGGAAATATCTTACAGTTTTTAGACTATCTTCAGCCAAAGTGGAAGAATATCGTGCTCAACACTTACAAGAGCTTAGCCCCGATGAAAGAGCACAAGGCGACTTCCTGCAAAAAATGTATGAAAACCGCGATCGCGTGATTCAACAAGGAAAACTAGCTTTAGAGCAAGAGCTAAATAATATTATTCAAGACCGTAGTAAAGGATTAAAGTTTGCAGATACTTTTATTATCGCAGTACGTCAACTATTTAAAAAAATAGCAGAAGAATGTTACCTTGAGTCTGAAAAAGCTTGGCAACCCAACGAAATTTACCAACAACAACGGTACATAGCAGCAGTACAAGAAATTCATCGTTTGAAAT
Organism: Leptolyngbyaceae cyanobacterium CRU_2_3; assembly: GCA_012034795.1. Taxonomy (GTDB): domain Bacteria; phylum Cyanobacteriota; class Cyanobacteriia; order Elainellales; family Elainellaceae; genus Drouetiella. The sequence continues at coordinate 7,846 of JAAUOQ010000111.1, read as the reverse complement.
CATCATTTGGTGCAAATAAGCAAGCTCAAATGGAGGAGTACTGTGACGAACTTCTCAATGGACTTGAAGGGAGTTTGGTTGCCTTAATTCAACGTAAATCCCGGTCTTTAGGACTAGAAGTTATTGCCCGACTGCGAGAACATCTGGAAAGATTAGAACAACGCCTATCCCAGTTTCAGCAGAAATTGCAGCAACTTCAAGATGACTTTCAACAAGCAGCAGATCATGAAGCAGAGAACGCAGATGCACTTAAAATTAATGGCATAAAACTCTACGATCGCCAGGAATTGAATTCGCTATATCAGCGCATGATTGAATCTTTAGCAGGAGAAACTGAAGATGAGAAGAGCCGCTATGAACTGGGAATGGATCAAATTTGCCGCACCTTATCTGCTGATATCTTGCCAGCAGTTAGCCCACTGGTAAACACCTCCCAACCACTGAATACCAATTATCTGAATTATCTAGATATCAACTACGAAGACTTTAAAGCGGTAATTGCCAACAACACTCATCGAGTGGTTTGTCAGGCACTTGAGCAAAACCATCTCAAACAGGAACTAATAGCGTCCGATCGCCTCTGCAAACTCCTCCAGGATGAACCCAATGCCGTACGCACGAGTATTAACCGAGTTTATCAAACAGCCCGACCCCAGATTATCCTCTCCCAGGTAGAGCTATCCACCGCAGATCTGACTCCTATGGTTCATGTTACGGCAGCTTTAAACATTAGTGGAGGGCATACCCACGACTCAGGTTCTGTCAAGCTATTACCCTATTTGCAGGATCAGGTCGAGAATAGCAATTCCATCATGCCATTGCCAGAGTCTGAACAGCATTGCATTCTTTTTATTCAAGAAATCGGTGGATTTTCTCTACGCTGTGTAGAAAGCATAAAAGATCTACGGCGTTCTTACCAAGATTGGCAAGAACAATTGATTCAAGCTAAACGAGCTAAGCTACGAGGCGAAAGCAGAGATCTCCCCTTGCCCCTTCACACTTACAAAGAGCCTCCCTTTTGGGATGTGTTCCCAGAAAATCCAAATGTCTCCCAACTATTTGTGCAAGCAAGGGCACTGGGAATTCTAAAGCAAGAGGAAAATCGCGATACACACGAGAAAACCATCTTCTACACACGCAAAACTTTAACGAGTCCTGAACAAGTAGATATTGCCTCTTCCTGGGAAGAAGCAATACACATTCTAGAAGGTCAGATTTGTCGTTCTGATCGAGAGGCAATCCAGCGGCAAATCCTAAAAAAGTTGGCCACAATTTACAGACCCGAAGCCAAGCAAGCTGTGTATGAGCAGTTGGTAGATTATCTAAGACAACGGGAGATAGAATTAAAACAGATTGGAGGAAGAAACAGTCCAGAATATAAACGCGAACTTTTGATTATTGAAGCTGTGATTGAGTCACGTAACTTGCTGATTGGCGAAGATGGTCAGCCTCTAATAGTACAAGGTTTCTAAGTAGCAGGATTTCTAAGGGGAAAGATTAAACATCTTTAAAAAGAGCGATCGCTCTCTAACACTCATCACAGTTCCATAGCTATTTTCAATTGAATAGAGTACAGCTTATTTTTGAAAGCCTCGCGGAGCGAGGCTTTCAAAAATATTTTGGTTTTATCCCAAGCGCGAAGCGCTATGAATATTTCTGTTCAGCTACTTAGCCCTCAAAGATCAATTCAGCCGTTGGATAATTTCTCCCCGTAGTTTTGCGTCTGGTGACTACGGGGTTTCGTGCTATCTCTGCCTTTTCAAAACTTCACTTTGTAGAGCTGAAACAACTCTCCAGTTTGCTGTCTGACAATCTGAGCCCCTGCTGCTTTAATTAACTTTTGCCAATCGCTAGGCGACTCTAAAAACACCTCTGCACCCAAATAAGTTTCCAGGATGGCCCAGTTTTCTGCCATCTCGGTGTCAGGAGCGATCGCATCGAACACGAAGAAACCTTCGGGTTTAAGGACACGCTTAACGGCTGTTAAAACATCTCCCCAATAACTCAGGGGATAGTAGCAGCTAAAACCTGTTGCAATCACCCAATCAAACAGATTTCGCTCATAGGTTAGCTCGTGAGCACCCCCTAGCTGCACGCCCTTAAACAGTTTAGAGTTGAGTTGAGAGCCTCTGGCATTGAGGACATCGCGGGCAACAGTGCTAATTTCTTGTCCATAAAACTGAGCTTCCCAATCCCGCCACGGATAGATCAGGAAGCTGAACCCACAGCCCAAATCGAGGCATTTTTGCTGCTTCTTGGGTTTGGCTAAGTCCCAAAAGGGTGAGGCAATGCGGCTGGTTAGCGCGCCAGATAGCCATTCTTGAAAGATCGGCATGGCTTCTATTTCAGACGGCAACTCAAAGGATTCTTTGCGATATTCTCGGTTGAAGCGGAGGCGATCGCGTCTACTTGTGGCTCCCATGAGGCAGGACGGTTGCCCAAGAAGTCTGAAAGCTGGGGCTGTGGAGCAGCTTGACCCTTATCCTTTGCCATCCCAAATTATATCCTTTGTGGTTGATAGTCTTGTGTGGACAGATTTTGTAGAGTGAGCATTGCCCACTCTACCCGAACTGCATCAAGGGCGATCGAGATTTCCGGTGATGCGCTTACCCCTTCAGGGCTTTAGTGAAGTTCTGCCGATAGGATTTGGAAACCATAAATACGGGCCAAAGCAGCGACAGATGCAGCTTTCCCTGACTGAAATTGGTCCGGTTAAAGCCTGTCCAGAATTTCCAGACCCCGCCGGCATAAACCACAAGCGCCACCCATCCAAGTAGTCCCATTAAGCCTCCTAATGAATATTTGTTATGACAATAGCTATCCTTGCAGACACCTTTTTACCGTTGTACTGTTTGACTGTCGGGCGCTCCTGTAGCGTGTCTCTAAAAACTACAGATCAACTACAGAGCACTAGATCTAGTTTACGAAACGCGATCGCCTATTGTGAGTGACGAGACATTCTCTTTAGATGTATCACCCTGCAAATTTTATTAATGATAGAGAATGATAGAGATAGAGGCTGAGCTTATGGGTATTGGGTATTGGGTATTGGGTATTGAGTATTGGGATATTCAGGGAACCAAAGTTGTAACTTTATCCTTTAAGTGTAGGGTAGCAAACCGAAGTCCTAACCTTGAACCGATTATGTTCTACATGGAGTTGTAAATTGACTGATTCGCCTTAGATGAGTTCTACAGATGATCTGCCTCAAGCCACCCCCATTCTTGAGGAACAAGGGGTAAAGCGTTAATGAGATGGGGCGGCGATCGCTCATTTATCATCGGCTATCTCATCGAGCCTCATGAATCCGACCCTCAAATGGCAATGCTGAATAGAAGTTGCCTGCTCATGATTGTTATCTTAATGATTACCTACTTTTCTTTACTAAAATTATTTTATGGGATAGCTAGGTTTAAGATTCAGGGGGATATCCCTTCAGTTGAACTCCCTCAATCCTGCTAAATAAATTGATCTGCTAGATAAATTGACGCTTTGGGACATGGGTATGGACAGGTAAACGCAAGGAGAGAATTATGAGAGCAGTGCTAATGGCAGGTGGATCAGGGACAAGGCTAAGACCTTTGACTTGTGATTTGCCCAAACCTATGGTGCCAATTTTGAACCGTCCGATCGCCCAGCACATCATTAATCTGTTGCGACGACATCGGATTACTGAGGTAATTGCCACTTTGCACTATCTGCCCGATGCCATGCGGGATTATTTTCAAGATGGCAGTGATTTTGGCGTGCAAATGACTTACGCCGTGGAAGAAGATCAGCCTTTAGGGACAGCAGGCTGTGTTAAGAATGTAGCGGAATTGCTAGATGACACCTTTGTCGTGATTAGCGGTGATAGCGTTACCGATTTTGACTTGACGGCTGCTATTCAGTTTCATCGGCAGAAACACTCCAAAGCCACACTGATTTTGGCCAGTGTCCCAAACCCGATCGAATTTGGTGTGGTAATTACCGATGAAGAGAGCCGGATTCAGCGGTTTCTGGAAAAACCCTCCAGCAGCGAAATTTTCTCGGACACGGTCAACACGGGTACTTATATCCTGGAGCCAGAAGTGCTGGACTATTTGCCAGCTGACCAGGAAACCGACTTCTCTAAAGATCTGTTCCCGTTGATGTTGGAAAAAGGAGAGCCGATGTATGGCTATGTCGCTCAAGGCTACTGGTGTGATGTCGGGCATCTAGATGCCTATCGGGATGCACAATATGCTGCGCTGTACCAACGAGTCAAGCTAGATATCGATTATCTAGAGCGATCGCCAGGACTTTGGGTCGGACAAAATACCTACATTGACCCCTCTGCTCATATCGAAACACCTGTCTTGATTGGCAACAATTGTCGAGTGGGGGCACGGGTGCAAATGACTGCTGGAACTGTGATTGGCGATAATGTCAGCGTGGGGTCAGACGCTGATTTAAAACGGCCAATTATCTGGAACGGCGCAATTTTAGGGGAAGAGTCTCATTTACGAGCCTGCGTAGCTGCCAGGGGAACCCGGATTGATCGGCGGGCGCAGGTGTTAGAAGGGTCGGTTGTCGGTTCTTTATCGACCGTGGGTGAAGAAGCATTAGTGACGCCCAATGTGAGGGTTTGGCCCAGCAAAAAGATTGATCCAGGTGCCACCTTGAATATGAACTTGATTTGGGGACATGCAGCCCATCGCAATTTGTTTGGTCAACGAGGGGTCTCAGGACTAGCAAATGTCGATATTACGCCAGAATTTGCCGTCCGCCTTGGAGCCGCTTATGGCTCAACGCTTAAGCCAGGTTCCCATGTGACAGTATCGCGAGATCAGCGGCCGATCTCACGGATGGTGACGCGATCGCTAATTGCTGGACTGATGTCTGTGGGTGTCAACGTGCAGCACTTGGAAGCCACTTCTATTCCCATTGCCCGTACGGCTGTGCCTACCCTTGCTGTTGCAGGTGGCATCCATGTCCGGGTACATCCTGATCGCTCTGATCATCTACTGATCGAATTTTTTGACCAGAAAGGCATCAACCTTTGTAAGGCCAAAGAAAAGAAAATTGAGGGAGCCTACTTCAAAGAAGACTTTCGACGGGCGCAAATTCAGGAAATTGGTAACGTAGTCTACGTACAGCAGGTTACCGATCTCTACAGCGCTAGTTTCGAGCGCTATCTGAATGCTGAGGCCATCCGCAGCAGCAAACCCAAAATTGTGATTGATTATGTTTATGCAGTATCAGGGGCAGTATTGCCACAGCTATTGGCTAAATTTGGCTGCGATGCGGTTGTGCTGAATGCCAGCCTCAATAACACCATTCCTTCCCCTGCCGATCGCGAAGTGCTGTTAAACCAACTGGGACATGTGGTGGAGGCGCTGAAGGCGAGTTTGGGAGTGCAGGTTTCTGCCAATGGAGAGCAGTTGATTTTAGTCGATGAATCGGGCAGCGCGATTCGCGGTGAGATGCTGACGGCTCTGATGACTCATATGATGCTGATGGAGCATCCGCGCGGTACAGTTGTGGTGCCTGTTAATGCATCTAGCGCCATTGAACAAATTGCCCGTCGCCACGATGGCAACGTCATTCGGACTAAAGCCAATCCCACCTCCTTAATGGAAGCCTGCCATACCAACGCGAATGTGGTGCTGGGAGGAAGCGGCGAGATGGGCTTTATTTTTCCGCAGTTGCATCCTGGCTTTGATGCTATGTTTTGTATTGGCAAACTGATTGAGATGCTATCGTTGCAGCATCGCGATCGCTTCAACACGCCTCGCACGCTAGGACAAATCCGCTCTGAACTGCCCCGCGTTTCCCACCGTAGCCTGACTGTTCGCTGTCCCTGGTCTGTGAAGGGAGCTTTAATGCGGCATCTAGTAGAAAGCCATCCGATCGAAAACTTAAATTTGACTGATGGCGTCAAGATCTCTAACTCTCACCACGATAGCTGGGTGTTGCTCTTGCCAGACGCTGGCGAACCCCTGGTACATCTCTATGCTGACAGTCAAGATCGCGGCTGGGTGGATGAAACGCTACGAGAGTATCGTTCCTTTGTCCAAGAGTTCGTCGATCGCGATCACGGGCTTGATGATAGCCAGATCGAGATGGAATAAATCTTTGGAGGTTACCGAAGAACCTGAGCAATTGCCTGCTCAAGTTCTTCCTGCCCCAAGCTCGTCAAAATAAACACTTCCTGAAAGGTCTTGCCTTTGCGGGCAATTAGCTTAAAACCGCCCCGAATGGGAACAGAAACTTTTAGCTTCAGGATAGGAATATTGGACTTGGTATTGCCCAGGACGGCAGGCGTGATAGTTTGGATGCCATCCAGATAGGTCAGCCGCTCCAGAATTGGGATCAGTCCGGGGAGATGAGTCGAGTGGTTCCAGACAATTCTGCCTTTAGAGGGGATGCCCATGAGAGGAAGAGGGAGGTGAAAGGTGAAGAACGCAAAAAGGCAGGTGATGATATAAAGGATGATATAAAAAAGGATTATTAATATCAGGCAGCCTCTAGGGGAGCCATGGTCAGTCCAGCCCGTCCCAACTGCTGGTGGTAGAGTTCTGCTTGTTCCTGCGGGCCCACCCAGACGATGGCCTGTCCCTCAAAGTGAATTTGGTTGGTGAAGTCCCAAGCGCGATCGCTAGTCATGCCAGGAATATACTTCATCAGGCAATCTGAAACATGCTGAAAGGTGTTGAAGTCATCGTTGAGAACAATGATCTTATAGTTAGGATAGGTTTTTGGTGTGGTCTGGGTAACACGATCGGGTGTTGCGGTAGGAGCAGCCATAGCCGTTGCTGTGGCCGTTGCTGTGGACATCGTGACTCCCAGATTCATTTCCCTTGCCATAGCTACAGTTATTTAAGAAAGACTTAACAAAACGATACTAGTAACTACCTTAGCTTAGTTCTATCAAGATTAAGCCAAAGGACTGTTGCGGAACACCGGTAGCGTGAAGTGGAAGGCACTGCCCTGATTAATCTGAGAATCAACCCAGATTTGCCCATAGTGAGCTTGTACAACCCGACGACACAGAGCTAAGCCAATGCCATAGCCATCTTTAGTTTCATCGCGCTTCAGCCGAAAGCGGTCTTCAAAGATCCGCTGCTGATTTTCTTGAGGAATGCCCAACCCATCATCGCAAATGCTGACTTGCACTTTTTGAGTGGTTCGGTGCAGAATCGACACCTGAATCGTGCCCTGCTCTGGCGTGTATTTAATGGCGTTATCTAGTAAATTCACAATCACCTGCCTCACTCGCTCTGGATCGGCATAGACACTGGGTAAATCGGAGGGCAAATCGGTCAGAATCTTGTGAGATTTGGCTTGCAACTGCTCCGTTAGCCGGTCTAATACTTCCAAGCAGAGGCAGGCTAGATCTGTCTCTTGAGGGTGGATGCGGAGTTCAGCACTATGTTCCTTGGCAGCTTGCAGAATATCAGTAATCATCCGATCGATCGCCTTGGTTTGAGTTCGGGCGTGGCGCAAAAGCTGTGCCGTCATTTTGGGGTTGAGGCGTGAGCGAATTTCCTCATCTTTGGTGTTGTTGCCCATCTCCAAAGTTTCCAGTGCCATCGACACAGCAGTGAGCGGATTGCGTAGATCGTGGGCCAACATGGCAATCAAGCTGTCTTTAAACTGAAGCTGGGCTTGTAAGGCTTCTTTTTCTTTTTGTAATTTAAAAATTTCGTCTGAGAGTTGAATCAGTTCGGCGGTTTGAATGACCGAGTGAATTTGCCCCTTGGCATCTGTCCGCGCTAGCTCTGGAGTTCGCTTCAGTTTATTCAGATGCTCTTCAACCGATCGCTGCCAGCGAGGCAACCAGTTTTCTAGCTGAGCCACTAGATTACTACCCGCCAAAGTTTGT
>JAAUOQ010000110.1 GCA_012034795.1 Leptolyngbyaceae cyanobacterium CRU_2_3 | reverse complement strand
GCGACATTGGCACCAGCAAGAATATTTAGTAGGCGATCGCCTCACGGCCGCCGATCTCACGGCTGCTGCCCTGCTCAGCCCTCTGGCACTCATCCCCAGCTATCGACAAAATTATCCCTGGTTGTTTGATCGCATTGCCCAAATTCATCAACGGTGTGGGGAACCAGCACCACCAGGGCTAGCAGAAGTAGGACAGCCACAAGAGCAGTTAAGTTAATCCAAGAGGATGTCACTAAAAAGAGGATGAAATAATGCTTTGGCGTTTCTCTACGGCTGTTGCATGTTTAGCTATTGTATTTTCCAATACTGTCGTAATTGTAGGTGGCAGCTTGTGGGCGATCGCTCCTGCATTAGCCCTGCCGCCTCCAGAAGATATACCAGAGGAAGTGCTGCGAACGGAAATTATTACTGAGGCGCGATCGCCCATTGATGGTCAGCCAATGACAGCAGCAGAATACGCGGAGCTAGAAGCACAAATTCAGACTGCTCCTTATCCGCCGATGCTCCCTCAAAGATATCGGGATCTCGTGACCTTGCTGCGTCTTAGACAAGCAATCCGGAGTGTTTTCCCCTTCTTGTTACGCTAAAGCCACATCTTATCTGGTATTGATGCCGCAATCATGACATTAATTGCGGCGTTCTCCTCAAAACGGCTGCCGCGGGAACGAAACCCTATGTCAAAATGTATGGGTTAAGTACCGAATCTCACATCTGGTGCTTGGATTTAACTGCACTCCCACTCATTTTCTATGACTAAATTTGTATTTGTCACTGGCGGCGTAGTGTCCAGCATCGGCAAGGGCATTGTGGCGGCGAGCTTGGGACGATTGCTCAAGTCGCGAGATTATTCTGTCTCCATCCTCAAGCTTGATCCTTATATTAACGTAGATCCTGGCACCATGAGTCCATTCCAGCATGGCGAGGTGTTTGTGACGCGAGACGGGGCCGAAACCGACCTAGACTTGGGGCACTATGAACGGTTTACTGATACTTCTATGTCACGCCTCAACAGTGTGACCACAGGTTCTATTTATCAGGCAGTGCTCAATAAAGAGCGACGGGGTGACTACAATGGCGGCACTGTTCAGGTGATTCCTCATATCACCAACGAAATTAAAGAACGAATTCTTCGAGTTGCCAAAGACACAAATCCGGATGTTGTGATTACAGAAATTGGCGGCACGGTAGGAGATATTGAATCTCTGCCTTTTCTGGAGGCAATTCGCCAGTTCCGTAAAGATGTTGGCGGTCGCAAGAATGTCTTGTATATGCATGTGACGCTAGTTCCCTGGATTAGCTCTGCCGGGGAGATGAAAACCAAGCCAACTCAGCATTCCGTCAAGGAACTGCGATCGATTGGCATCCAGCCTGATATTTTGGTCTGCCGCAGCGATCGCCCCCTTCCCCAAGGACTCAAAGATAAAATGTCGGAGTTCTGCGATGTGCCCGTAGAGTGTGTGATTACCTCTCAGGATGTCAGCAGCATTTATGAAGTACCGCTCAATCTGGAGCATGAAGGACTGGCGAATCAGGTTTTGGAGATTATGCAGCTAGAGCAGCGTCCGCCTGATTTGCACCAGTGGCAAATATTGGTTGATCGGATACACCAGCCGAAACAGCCGATTGAAATTGCGATCGTGGGTAAATATGTCCGATTGTCCGATGCCTATTTATCGGTGGTAGAGGCTCTACGCCATGCAGCTTTGGCCAGCGGCGGCGATTTGAACCTGCGCTGGATCAATTCAGAAGACATTGAGGCTCAGTCAGTCGATCGCTTACTGGCAGGGATAAATGGCATTGTGGTTCCAGGCGGGTTTGGACCGCGCGGCATTGATGGCAAAATTGTTGCCATTCAATATGCTCGCGAACACAAGATCCCTTTCTTGGGTTTGTGTTTAGGGATGCAGTGCTCGGTGATTGAATGGGCGCGCAATGTGGCTCGATTATCTGATGCTAACAGTGCCGAATTTGATCCCAACTGCGAAAATCCTGTGATTAACCTGCTGCCAGAACAGCAAGATGTCGTAGATTTGGGCGGCACGATGCGCTTGGGACTCTATGCTTGCCGCCTGACTCCCAACACCATGACCGACAAGCTATATGGCGAAGAGGTGATCTACGAACGGCATCGCCATCGTTATGAATTTAACAACTCTTATCGATCACTATTCCTGGAATCGGGTTATATGCTGAGCGGCATTTCTCCCGATGGTCGCTTGGTAGAAATTATTGAACTACCGGGTCACCCTTTCTTTATTGGGACTCAGTTTCATCCTGAGTTTCAATCTACCCCTAGTCAGCCCCATCCGCTGTTTCAGGGCTTGATTCGGGCGGCGATCGCGACAACCCGACAACCCCTGTCAGCAGCGGCTTCCCTCAGTGCCGAAATAAATTAACGAGCCTGCGTTAGTTTGATGGATAGATTGGGAACACTGCATCTGTAAGGACATTTGGTTGGTCGCTAGGTCATGACAGACAAAGTTTGTCGTGACCTTTTTATTGGCAATTTTGGCCCAGATGTGATTACCAAATCTCCCCCAGCCGGTGCATCTGAGTTACGACAAAGGGTAGACTGCTTCAACGGCTAACGGTGTTATCCTGAATTGTGAAACAATTATGAAATAGAAATTGCTGCACTTTTCACTTTTCACTCCTCACCATGACATTCTTCAACCGTCAACCTAGTTTGCCTGAGGTTCATCGCAGTATTCCTATTCCCAAGGGGAACAATTTTTGGCGGAAATTGCTGGCCTATGGTGGCCCTGGCTATTTAGTGTCGGTGGGCTACATGGACCCAGGCAATTGGGCAACCGACATTGCAGGTGGTTCACGGTTTGGCTACACACTGCTCAGTGTGATCTTACTATCGAACCTGATGGCAATTCTATTGCAATCTTTGTGTGTTCGGTTGGGTGTGGCCACAGGCAAAGATTTAGCGCAAGCTTGCCGCGACTACTTTAGTCCACGGGTTAGCTTTGTACTGTGGATTTTGTGCGAAATTGCCATTGCAGCCTGCGATCTGGCGGAGCTTTTGGGAAGTGCGATCGCCCTTAACCTGCTGTTTGGCTTGCCCTTAGTTTGGGGGGTTTGTGTGACAGCGTTGGATGTGCTGGCATTACTATTTTTGCAAGGCAAAGGGTTCCGCTACGTAGAAGCACTGGTGATTGTTTTGGTCAGCACGATTGGCTGCTGTTTTGCGGCCGAAATCTTCTTTGCTCGTCCTGATATTGGCGGCGTTTTAGCGGGATATGTTCCGAATCACCAAATTATCCAGAATCCCGACATGCTGTACTTGGCGATCGGCATTCTGGGGGCAACGGTGATGCCCCATAATCTGTACCTGCATTCTTCAATTGTACAAACTCGTGCCTGGCAACCGACTATCCAGAAGCGCTGGGAAGCAATCAAATTTGGCACACTCGATTCGACCATTGCCTTATCGTTGGCGCTGTTCATTAACTCTGCCATTCTAATTGTTGCAGCCGCCACCTTTCACACTTCTGGGAATCATCAAGTTGCTGAAATTCAAGATGCCTACCAACTGCTTTCTCCCCTGCTGGGCGTGAGTGCTGCCAGTGCTATTTTTGGGGTGGCGCTTTTAGCTTCTGGACAAAGTTCCACCCTAACTGCCACACTGGCTGGGCAAATTGTCATGGAAGGCTTTCTCCAGTTTCGGTTGCCACCCTGGTTACGCCGCTTAGCCACCCGTGCGCTAGCAATTATCCCAGCATTGATTGCGATTGCCTACTTCGGTGAGCAAAGTACAGGTCACTTACTCGTCTTTAGTCAGGTAATTTTGAGTCTCCAGCTATCTTTTGCAGTGGTTCCCCTGGTGATGTTCACGAGCGATCGCCGTCTCATGGGCGAATTCGTTAATCCTTTCTGGCTAAAAGTGAGTGCCTGGGCAGTTGCCGTGATTATTGGAGGACTGAATGCCTGGCTGCTGATCCAGACTGCCATTAACTGGCTGTATCCCGGTTAAATATGCTAAATTCCGTGACTTTTGCCAATCACCCAATGTCGTCGGAAAAATCGAGACAGGCTCGACTCTTCGAGCGGCAGATAAATGGGGCGACCATGCGGACAGGTGCGGGGATTGCGGGTCTGCTGCCATTGGTTGAGCAGGTCTTGCATCGCTTCTAGGCTCATCGGTGTGCCATTGCGAATGGCAGTTCGGCAAGCGGTAGCAACTAGGGCTGCCTCTAAACTACCGCCCCAACTTAACTCTACCAAGGCATCGGCACAGTCACTCCGTTGTGCCAGCGGTTCGGGAGCCAAACGAACTGCCCACAGGCGATCGCCAAACGGTTCTACAAGCAGTCCAATCCGTTGTAACTGTTCTACCTGCACGGGTAGCAAGTGGTTCAAGATCACAGGCGGCTCTAGGGGGACTAATTGCCAGCGATCGCATAACTGCTCATACAACACGCGCTCATGGGCAATGTGTTGTTCTACCAGCCACATGCCCGTGGGATGCTCTGCCAAAATATACCTCTGGTGAACCTGGGCCAGTGCTTTGAGCGGCATCAAAGGAGCAGCAGGGGGGGTGCCAGGGGCGGCTCGCCTGTTTTCCTGAGTGGTCTCTGCTGTGTCTGAATGTCCTGGCTCTGGGCTAGAACCTGGCTCCAGACTATAATGTCCTGCTGTCTCTGCTGCCTGAATCAGTTGTCCCACTCGCGCGGTGTAAGCGGCATCCGGGACACTAGTAGGACTGAGCCGCAGAGCTTGGTCAATCGCTACTTTAACCTGATCTTGCCAGTACTCCAGATGATGCAGATAAATCTCGGCTTTGGCAGGGTGGCGGTTCCAGTCAATCTGGTCGGGTGGTAAATGCAGATGCAGAAAGCAAACTGGGTGGCGATCGCGAGGCAAGGTGCGTCGCAAGCTTGAAAAATGGTTTGCTCTAGATCGGGAATGTTGACCACTCGTCCATTGATGGCGACCTTAACCCAATCGGGCCGATGGCGATGACAGCGATCGGGCAATCCCAATAGTACGTAGAGGGAGGAAGGCGAATTTTGGGCAGAATTTTGGGCATTGGCGGGAGCATTGGCAGGGGCAGATTGCCACTCTTGTAAGTCACTGGGCTGCACGTCGCGCAAAAGCTGGGGCAAGATGTGTTGGGGCGATGCACTGGCCCAAAGCGTAAACCAGGGACGGGTTTCTGCCAGAGAGTCTGTTCCAGAGCTTTGCTCGACCTGCCATGTGACATGCGGATGGCAAAGGGCCAGTTGTTGAACTACAAGCTGAATGGCGCGCAGTTGTTGGGACGAAGTAGGTAAGCCCTGCCGCCGAGGGAGCCAATTTCCGAATAAATTAGAGACAGTGACAATGGTGCCAGGGGCGATCGCCACGGTTTCCATCTGGAGCGGCTCTCCCTGGTTGTTGTAGCGAATTCGCCAGCCTTCGTTACTTTTTTCTGGATTGCTTTTTTCTTTGCTTTTTTCTGGATTGCTTTTTTCTGGATTGCTTTTTTCTGGATTGCTTTTTTCTGGGCGGCTGTAAATTTCTACATCAGCAAGTTGCGCTAAACTATGCAAGGCTTCGCCGCGAAAGCCCAAACTGGTAACTCGCCATAAGTCCTGGCTATTGCGAATTTTGCTGGTGCTGTGGGGTAAAGCTGCCTGTTGCAAATCGATAAACTCCATGCCACGACCATTATCGGAAACCCGAATGCGCCACTGCTCTGCCCACACCGCAATGGAAATCCGGGTTGCTCCTGCATCTAAGGCATTTTCTGCCAGTTCGCGCACTACTGCGGCCAGAGAATCTACGACCTCTCCTGCCGCAATCAGGTAAACCACATCTTCAGGTAGGGTATGAATCCTAGAAGTCATAAGATCCAGTGTAATGAATAAAACTCTACTGAGTGGGTTTAGCTGGTTCCCAGACTCTATCTAGAAACGAATTGCGAGGCTCTGACTCCACTAACAGCAAAGCCTCCGGTCGGGCACTTCAAGTCAGAGACTTTGCCCGAAGAATTGTAGATACTGTAACTATATAGCAATCCCAAATCAGTCAGGAGAAAACCCAAGAGGCGTTTGGGGGCGTCGTCCCCCAGGCGAGGGCACACCCTCTCCACCGCCTGCTCACAAACCATTAGGACTGCTATATGCACAATTCTTGCGTCTTTTGGGAGAAGCCCTTATGCCAGTTCAGGACTCATTTGATGCTGCAATGAAGAGGGTGATCAATATGCCCCGTGAAAAAGGGTTGGGCGATCGCGTTAGAAAACTAGGATTAAATGTTGTCAATGTCATGTGGGAAGATACCTCCCGCACACCCGGTTCCGTCTGGGGAGACAATATCAGCGATATGACTCTGCAAGTCCGTTATCCCAATCGCCCCCAGCAGAGAGAACTTTTGCCGGTAATTCGCTATCCCAACTTTACCGATCGCACAGCAGATGTGCCTTTTGATTTAGTCAAAATCAAAGTGGGTAATGAGCAGGCTCAGGAACTGCAAGAGGTGACATTGCGGGAATACTTGCTAAATTTGTCGCGACACATGAGTGACCCAGCAAAATTTCACCCTGAGAATCGGCCCTTGGTGGCAGAGAAAGATACTCATGTTTTAATCAGTGCCCAAGCTTGTTTTCTGCCGATTCCTCAGCAAGGGCAATGTAGCTTTAATCCGGTGTTATTCAACTATCAATCGCGGGCTGATAGTCCGGCGGTTCTGGCGATCTTGATTTCCACAGAAGGCAGCAGTGCCACAATTATCGATAATGCTCATGACCGGGCTAACTGGGGGCAAAACCTTTACTTTAATCACAATGGGCAGAAAACCTGTCTGACTGGCGAACGCTTGAGCGATTACAAAGAGAATCAGGCTCAGGACATGGCCGCCCAGCAGGGAATTTCTCTGGAAGCGGCCCGATCGCAGGTGGCGGTTGCTCAAGACATTAATCGAGTGATGGTTGTCCAGGTGCCCCTCAAACATAAACCGATCAACTATGGATTATTAGGCACAGTGGCTCTGCCTTGTTGTGCTCCGGGTATGGGAGGAAGTATTTCAGATAGTATGAGTGTCAGGAGATCACGGGCTGAAGTTAGTGATATGGAAGATGCGGTAATTGGACATGGAGAAGATGAGGGTGAACATTTAGAACTGGGTGGACACAAACTAGAACGGGACGATCGCTATCCGATTCGGGTGACGGTGCAATTCTACAAAGCCACAAGTAACGGCGTCATTGATGATCTGGATTTAGAAAATATCCGCCAATGTATTGAAACAGCCTATACCAGCGCTGATTATATTGGTTCGTTGGTGGTAGGAACCCTCGAAAAAGGGACGTTAGGCATGGGCGATGCCCGTCCTACCCAGCCTGCACCTTTATCTCAAGCTGTTCTCACACCACCCAAAGATTTTCTGCATATTGCGAATCCCTTTGCACCCCAGCAAGATCCTAAGACAGGGGAGTGAAAATCCAATGATCGACAGTGAGATTTGATCCGTTTACGCCTCTATGAGCAACACTGAACTTAAAGATTACTGAGCTTCAGAAAAAAGGAGGATAGATATAAGCATGAATGCGCTAAAAAATATCGCAAACATTAGAGAAACAGCCTCAGTAGATCGCAAAGCTCCAAAACCCCATCTGCGATCTACTGAACCTAATACTGCTTAATACCTATTTAAAAACATGCTCTTACAATATCCTCTGGGTCTTGCCACTGTGTATGATCGTGGCGGATCAAGGTATGGCGATCGCCCTGTTGGTCTTCACAACATAAGGTTGCTGATATCGGTAGTTCAAAGGTGCTATCTCCATTCATTACTGGAAGATCAATACCAAACTCTTCATAAATTGAACGAACTGTTTCAGGAACGGTAAACACCAAGCCAAACTTACGGGCCACCTGATTTCCAATATCACTCAACACTTCAAACTTTAGTCCATGTGCTTTTTTCGTTAAAAGTGAGTTATCAAGTGTTTGAGGTGAAATGGCTATCAGTGTTGCATTCTGTGCCTCAATTTTAGAAAGCCCCTGCTGCCAAGCGAGCAATTCCAGGCTGCAATAGGGACACCAACGCCCGTGATAAAAGGAAATAATGACTGGCCCCGTTTGTAGGCAGGTTTGGATATCAATCAATTTTCCAGTCGCATTGGGTAGAATAACACTGGGTATGATGTCTCCTACTTGAAGGTAGCGATCGAAAACACCTGAATTTATCAAGTTACTTCTAGCTTGATCCATCACTATTCGGATGTTTTCTGGAACCGCAGAATGGTTCTGAGCAGCTAGGTTCGCTAAATTGCTAGTTAAGCTCATAAAAGACTTTTGATTCTTTGAGTATATAAATATAACTACTGAGGTGACTACTTGGGGTAAGCATCACTCCAGCACAAAAGATAGGTCATTCATACCCGTTTCATTTGAGGCTATTTAGATTGAACTCCAGAAACATGAGTCCTAGATGAAGACAAAATAGATCCTGGATAAAATCTGAGAACGGACTGAATTCAGGGCAGATATTTCAATAAAATTGCCTCGGAGATCGAAGTGTCAGAATTTTTCAGCAAAAATTTATCTGTGCCTTAGCGATCGATCACTTTGATTCAGCCTTGCGCTCATACACTTGGAACTATGAGCAATCCCCAATAATTAGTGAGAAGGGGTGAAAGGGGCGCTGCCCCCTGGTTGAGGACGCAGTCCCCAAACCCCTTTTTGGTTTTCTCATGACTGATTCAGGATTGCTACATCACCTTGAGTTTAGTTGATCCGTCTGGCAGATTAAATGCTGAGCAGCTTATCCTGTGTTATTAGCGCATTAATTATTGAAAATTGCATACGAGAGAATAATTATGGCTGAGCAAGACTGGTTAGTAACCAATGAAGGGCAGTGCATTGACAATGAAGTCGTCCAGGCTGAGGAGTGGGTGCAGCCCTATCGACTGTATCGCTTCCTTACAGATTTGGAAGATATTCTGGAGCGAGTCAATGATGATCAGGAGCGGCTGACCTTCATTAGTCCCCTTGTCCGCCGTCTACTGAACAGTTCTGAATGGCTGCAAATGAACTTTTTGCCGCCCGACCCTACAACAGGCTGGTCTGTTTTGATGCTTTACAGCGAACCTGATTTTCCTATCACGATACAAACAGTGGTTTGGTCTCCAGGCAGTGTGTCCCCTATTCATAACCATGCCACCTGGGGAATTGTGGCACTGCTCAGCGGGCAGGAGAAAAACACCTTCTGGCAGCGATCGCCCACTTCAGAGCATGCCGATCAAATCAAACTTGTAGGCGATCGTCTCCTTAACCCTGGTGACATTCTCTGTTTAATGCCAAGAGGCGATTCATCAAGTAGAAAGCGATTGGAGTACAACCCACGATTAGCTTTAATCTATATGGTGAAACGAACTATAAGCAGCGGTTTGAATTTGATCTCAAACGTCACACTGCTCAAATCTTCTAAGACGATTCTCTAAGATTTTTCTTCTAAGGTTAATAGCCTAATGCATCCCTTGCGAAATGCGATGACTTATTTATTTGGCAAACGAATTTCTCCAACATCGCTTCAGTTTCGCTTGACCTTAGAGTTGATAATGCTCTCGGTTTTAGGGGTGAGTAGTGTGACGGTTTGGGCGGGTTGGCAAATGGAGCAAACCTTAGTGTCTGCTCACAAAGCAACCTTAGAATATATCGCGGCGCACTTTCCCGAACAGGTTGAGCTTTACCGTCAGATGGGTTCTGTTGAAACTGGCGTAGAACGAACAATCGACAAACTTTCTACACCGGGGTTATTAATTTGGGTTAAAAATCCCAATGGACAGATTCTGTCTCGCTCCTCTGGGGTGAATATTCCTTCTCCTGATTTGATCAAAGTTGTGGCGCAAACAGAAGCACCCATACAACCCACTGTCTTCCATTTTGGCGATCGCTATGTAGTGTTATGCGGCAATCCTCTGACCATTAATGGCAATCCCCTGGGTCAGGTTTATCTCTTAAAAGACATCACGGATGATCAACAACGGCTGAATGCAGGAGTACACAGTCTAATTGGGGTGAGTATGGTGTCCACAGTGGTATTGATCATTGCGATCGCTAGGCGAATTCGAAGGCACTCTACCCCCTTGAGCAAATGAGTCAGATTGCCAGCGCTGTGTCTGCTGATGATTTGAGCGGTGCAAAGCTACAACTGCATCGGGCACCGGATGAAATTTTAGGACTGGCACAAGCATTTAATGACATGCTACTCCGCTTATCTGGCTCATGGGAGCAACAGCGGCAGTTTGTGGGCAACGTCTCTCACGAACTTCGCACCCCTTTATCGGTGATTGCAGGGTATCTCCAAAGTCTACTGCGACGAGGCGATAATTTAAGCCCGCATCAGCAACAAGCGGTAGCCACTGCTTCGGCCGAAGCCGAACGCACAATTCGTATGTTGCAAGACTTGCTAGATCTGGCACGCGCAGATAGCGGTAACCTCCACTTTCGTCTCACCCCAATCATGCTGAATACATTAGTGGTCGAAGTGGCAGAGATGAGTCAGAAAGTTAGCAATCGGCAAATTAACGTCCTGATCACCGATGATGATGTGGTAGCCTGTGCTGACCAAGATCGCCTAGAACAAGTGTTGATTAATCTGGTAGATAATGCAATTAAGTATTCTGCTGCTGAGCAAGTGGTTGACTTGGTTTTGGAAAAGACAGAACAGCAAGCAGTAATCCATGTGCGCGATCGCGGCATTGGCATT